>JBOHVR010000180.1:0-3900 GCA_050735755.1 Binatia bacterium | reverse complement strand
AGTTCGCGCGGGCATACTCGGCGGCAATCCGGCCGACCTCATGCCGCGAGCCCGCAAACATGACCCCGATGGTATCGAGAACCACCAGCTTTGTGTTCGCAATCGCCTCGCGCGGAAGGTTCGCATACGGCAACCCGTTGTGAACATATTCGGCGATCGCGAGCGTGGGATTCGGTGACTTTGACATTGCTGTCCTCCTTTTGACCTTGGCCGGCCCGCCGCGTGGCACCCTTCGGCGAGACGGGCACCGCATATTTATTTTTTGCTCTTGTCCGAATCTTCCCCCCCAACGAATTCCATAAACATCTTTTTTTCCTCCGGCCCCAGCTCCTGCACCGCCTTGCGCATCGCAAGCACTTTTTCGCGCGGCGTATATCCAAGATCCGTGGGGGAGATCCCCGCGGCCAGCAGCCGTTTTTTCCATTCAGCGTCCTTGGGGACCTGGGCCAGAGTCTTTTCCCAGAATTCCCTGATATGAACCGGCGTGCCCGGAGGGACAATGTAGCTGCCCCGATGTATCGCGACCGCTTCCGTCGCGACGCTGAACGCTACGCGCATATTCTCGGGGACTTTCATCGCGTCAAACAGGTTGGGCGGGTTCTCTGTCACGCCGCCGGCCTTCAGAAGCTCCGTCCATTCCGGAAAATCAAAGGGAGCAATCTCGCCCCACCAGAGCACCGGCACGATCTCCCGGCGCTGGATCAGCTCCGGGAAGTGCCTGGCGATGGTCCATCCGGCATGCAGTTTAGTTTCACGCCGCGCAAACGCGGCCGCTCTGTCACGGCTCCCCGGCGCATAACTCCAAATCATCTTGATAGGGGCGCCTAACATCGCCGCCAGATAGGGTCCCGACTCGGAGGCCTCGCCGCCGAACTTTTCGCCGGCGGCAAGCGTGAGGCAGCAAGGCATAGCCATGATTTGATCCCATGAAGTGGCGATCTCCCGCCAAACCCACAAAAGGTGGCCGGTCTGTCTAGACCTTAACGCTGCCACGAACTGCTTTTCAGGATCGTAGTGCGGGTGCGGCTTTCCCAGGATGGCGTCCAGAAAAAACCGCCCGTGAACGGGCGAGATCACGGTGCCGTCGCGCGGCGTTCGCCGGTCGCCCAGTTGCCGCAGAGCCCTGTCGCCATTGCCACCGGGCACGTTTTGCACTACGACGCGCGGGCTTCCCGGTAGGATTTTCTGCAGGGTCAATGCGGTGGATCTGGCCCCGGTGTCCCAGCCGCCGCCGGCCGACGTGCCGACGATGATGGTTACCGTCTTCCCCTTGAAATCGACAGGCTTCAGTGCGTCTTTTGCGGGCGTAGGCGTTTGCGCTTCAGTGTCCGTGGCAAAGCCCAGACCGGCTAGCCCTATGATCACAGCACACCCCAGCCCTACTGTTACCCTTGCGATTCGCATATCCTTACCCTCCTACGTACAGCGTTCTATCTCTGATGCCCTACGAATGTAAATCCGATAGAATTCGTTATATGGCAGTACGATAAACTGTGGGACTCAACGCTGCGCGGAATTTATCTCTTTGCGATGGCAATTGTAAAGCGGCAGAAATACAGCGAGCGTAACTCAGGAATTTATTTGACAAGAGGGAGACCTTCGTCGCGAGGCGTCCCAACGAGCAAGAGTCATTCGACACCGAACACGAGTGACGACGCCACCGAATAGTGAACGCCCCGTGCGGGATAGACATTTTATCCGCTCTGAGATATGAGCGGTGAACATGAATGGTTCGTTTTCGCGCGAACCCTTGAGCAAAATTAATGCAATGAGGAGGTTTAGCGATGAAGAGAATAGCAAGGTTAATCGTTAGCATCCTCTTAGTCTCCGTCTTTAGCAGCGGTGTTGCGCTGTCCCAGGCGCCGGGAGGCGCTTCGGTCGCGAAAAGGAAAGAAGAAGCAGCCAAGAAGCGAATGATCTATCTTACCAGAGACGAGGTCCTGGCGGGGGCAAAGAAAGAGGGCAAAGTAGTGACAGCTCCAGGATACCAGGAGGTTACGCGCGCTCCGTTAGTCCAGGCATTCCAAAAAAAATATCCTTTTATCACTAATGTTGAGTGGCGCATTGTGCAGGACGATGGAGGGGAGCACCGGCAAGTTCTGGAGATGCAAGCAGGAAGGAGCACCCTGGATGCCTTCAGTCCTCATTTGACCCACTACAGTGAGTACCTGAAGTTTGATCCGTTTCTGCGCTACGATCTCAAGGCGATGGCGCAAGATGGCCAACTGCAAATCCCGCCGGATATGATCGATGAGACGGGAGTGGTTACCTGGCTGGGCACGGTCATGGGAGGAATGCTTTACCACACGAAGCTGGTCTCTCCGGATAAGGCTCCCACGGCCTGGGAAGACTGTCTTGATCCTCAGTGGAGAGGAAAGTTTGCTTTCGACACGAAGCCGCGCGCCCTATCTTTTCTTGTCCCCGCCTGGGGTGAAGAGAAGGTGCTGGATTTTGCCAAAAAGCTTAAAGCGAACGAACCGGTTTGGAGTACGGGTGCGACGGCTGGCCTAACCCGGCTAGCGACCGGGGAATTTTCTATTTATTGTGGTGTGATGCTGCATTCTGCGTATCGTGGATTAAAGAAGGACCCAACCCTGCCTTTAAAGGTAGTTGTCCCCAGCCTTTTGCCGATCGGTTTGCTTGAGCCTGAAGCGGTTTCCGCTAAGGCCAAGAATCCTCATGCGGGTTTGCTCTGGATTGAATTTTTGGCTTCGAAGGAAGGTCAGAAGATTGCTGATGAGATCAATCCTGGCCGAGCGTCTGTATTGGTCGAAGGAACGCGGGCCTACGAGGCGTCGAAAGGTAGAAAGGTGTCTCTCTGTGACCCCGGTTGCTCTAGCGGAGCGGATAAGTTCATGAAACGCATCGCAGTCGAGGCCTGGGGGTTCCCTAAGGTGAAGTAACTCTCGGAAGCTCGCGAGAGCCTTCGATGTATTCCAATCCCACGCGTCTGAGGAGAAGGGACAATCGTGTCCCTGTGCGGTCCGGGCCGCTTTGACCGCGCGGACTATGTCATGAAGCGCATCGCAGTCGAAGCTTGGGGATTCCCCAAGGCCGGCAAGTGACCTGCGGAAAGCAACGGAAGAACTAAATTAAGGAGGAAGTTTTTATGATAATCGATTTGGATTCTCATTTGCGCGAAGGTTACTTCATGGAGGAGGTCTATAAGCTGGAGGGGTCCTACGCCAGGTTCAACCCGGTCAAGATGGGTGACGGTAGAGGCCACACGACCAAGTTTATTCATTCCCTTGATCCGATTAGTCCGCAGGGGCGCGCGGCGCACAGCCATCCGTACATCTACGACCCCAAGATAGCATGGCGCGGCGGCGAAATGGCAGCACGCCAGCGGGCCGGATACGATATGGAATACCGCCGCGAGGGCATCAAGGCGGAAAAGATCGACAAGGAAATTCTTTTTCCAACACAAATCACGATCCCCACGCAAAACATCGGCAAGCTGGGGCTGCTTCTCGCCCAGTGTTACAACAACTGGGTCGCGAAGCTGATCAAAGGTCATGAAGATATCTTTTTGCCGGTAGCGATGGCGCCCGCCGGTTATCCCGAAGGCATGGCGGACGAGCTTAGACGTTGTGTCAAAGAGCTCGGCTTCAAAGCGACGCATCTGGCTCCATACTGCGGCACGCGCAACATGGACGATCCGGCTTACTATTCGTACTATCAAGCGGCGGAGGAATTGAACGTTCCATTATTCTGCCATCCCAACAGCAACGGTGAGCTGGTCGATCGATTCGACAATTTTTTTAAGACGCATGTCCTGGGGCGGCCCCTGAACTGTCTGCCGGCTCTTGCAGCCCTGGTCCTGGGCGGCGTTTTTGAGAAATTTCCCAAACTTAAGGTCGCTTTCTTCGAGTGCAGCGCGGAGTTTCCTCTCTACTGGAT
>JBOHVR010000179.1:0-7135 GCA_050735755.1 Binatia bacterium | reverse complement strand
GGCTCTGGTATTCCCGCCGGCTTTGCATTATTAGCGATCGCCGCAGAATTCTTAGGTCCTCTCGGTCTTGCGGTCGGATTGCTCACGCGCATCGCAGCGTTCGGCATCGCGTGCGTCATGCTTGTCGCCATCGTTACAGTCCATTGGCAACACGGCTTCTTCATAAACTGGTACGGCAACCAAAAAGGTGAGGGAATCGAGTATCACCTGCTGGCATTGGGAATCGCGATTACCTTGATTATCGCGGGTGCCGGGGCCTGGTCGCTGGATGGAGCTCTGGCAACCGCACGCTAGCGTGATCGGGGTACGCCGACGGCGGCTGCTACGGTCTGATAGCTTACGAGATATAGCGGCCTGAAGGAGATAACAGATGGCAACCACATATGACGCGATCATCATCGGCACAGGTCAGGCGGGGCCGTCGCTCGCGGTCCGGCTGGCGGGGGCGGGAATGAAAGTGGCGATCATCGAGCGCAAGCAGTTCGGCGGCACCTGTGTCAACAACGGCTGCATCCCGACCAAGACGCTGGTCGCCAGCGCCCGCGCGGCTCATATCGCGCGGCGCGCCGCTGACTATGGCGTGGCGATCCCTGGCTCGATCACCGTGGACATGAAGCGGGTCAAGGAGCGCAAGGACGCGGTAGTGCGCCGCTCCAACGAAGGTGTAGAGAAGTGGCTGAAAAGCACTGAGAACCTGACGGTCTATGAAGGCCATGGGCGCTTTGAAGGCGCGCATCGGGTTCGGATCGGCGCTGAGCTGCTTGAAGCAGATAGACTCTTCATCAACGTCGGCGCGCGCGCCAACGTTCCGCCGTTCCCCGGCCTCGACCAGGTGCCCTGTCTCACCAACTCAAGCATGATGGAGGTGGACTACCTGCCGGAGCATCTGATCATCGTCGGCGGCAGCTATGTGGGTTTGGAATTTGGCCAGATGTATCGCCGCTTCGGCAGTGAGGTCACGATCGTCGAGATGGGACCGCGCCTGATCCAGCGCGAAGACGAAGATGTTTCCGCAGCCATCAGGGAAATCCTCGAAAACGAAGGCATCAACGTCCGGCTCAACGCCGAATGCATTGCGCTGGAAAAGCACGGCGACAAGGTCGCTATCGGTGTCGATTGCAGCACCGGCGATAAGCGCGTCCTCGGCTCGCATTTGCTGCTCGCCGTCGGCCGCGTGCCGAACACGGCTGACCTCGGTCTGGAACAAGCAGGCGTCGCGGTGGATCAGCGCGGTTACATCCCGGTGGATGATCAGCTCCAGACCAATGTGCCCGGCATCTACGCGCTGGGCGACTGCAATGGGCGGGGAGCCTTCACTCATACTTCATACAACGACTACGAGATCGTCGCCGCCAATCTGCTGGACCACGACCGGCGGCGCGTGAGCGACCGCATCACGGCCTACGCGCTCTACACTGATCCGCCGCTCGGGCGCGCCGGAATGACCGAAGCGGAGGTGCGAAAATCAGGGCGCAAAGCTTTGCTTGCGAAACGCGCGATGACGCGCGTTGGCCGAGCGGTGGAGAAAGGCGAGACTCAAGGATTTATGAAAATCCTGGTGGACGCCGAGACGAAGGAGATTCTCGGAGCTTCGCTCCTGGGCGTCGAATGCGACGAAGTGATTCATTCAATCCTGGACGTGATGTACGCCAAGGCGCCGTATACAGTCATCCAGCGCGCTATGCACATTCACCCGACTGTCTCAGAGTTAATACCGACCATGCTCGGCGATCTCAAGCCGTTGGAGGCGAAGAATGGCGAACCCGCTTTATAAAGATTAACTGTTGCCCTAGCTGGGCGGTGGATGGATACCGTAAGGCGTCAGTATGCACAAGCCCGGGTCCATTCCGGTTACGCCGCGCCACCGTAATGCCACAAACACCCCTCACCACAATCCCAGGGAGTCCATCAAATCAGCGTTGCGATTTTATGACGGTTCCATCAAAATCAAGCGTGAATTACCTGCCCACCGCCGGACGAAGGGAACCAGAAAGAGATGACCATGAAACAAGATTATGACTCTCACGATACGGGTAGCAACGCTCCGGCAGCGGTGCTCGAGGTGGACATCAAGAACGCTTACAGTGGCGGCGACTATGCGTGCCTTGAAACGTGCTTCCGTGAGCTTCCAGGGGTAACGGGCGCGCATCTTGACCGTACGCGCGGCGTGGCGCACGTCAGTTACGATCCGTCTTTGACGACGCCGCAAACGCTCGAAGAGCAGTTACGCCGGCGCGGCTACGAGTGTGACTGCATACCTCGCGCAGGATCGGAATCGCACCCTGGTCACCCAAGCGTCGGCGCGCATGATCATGCGGGGATGGATCACGGCGCCGGTGCAGCGACGACTGCGGCGGACGCTCACGCGGGTCATGACGAGCATGCTGGACACGGGGCGGAGATGGTCCGAGACCTGCTGCGTCGCTTCATCGGCTCGCTCATCCTGTCGCTGCCTCTCTTCATCTTCTCGCACGTCGGCGCGCTCTTAGGGCTTCACCTCGCGCCGCCCTTCGGACTCTCGCAGGGGCTGTTCGGCTTCCTGCTCGCCACGCCGGTCGTGTGGTGGGGCGGGTGGCCTTTCATCTCCGCCGCGTGGCGGGCGTTGCGCCGCCGCGAGGTGAACATGATGACTTTGATCGCGCTCGGCATCCTCGTCTCTTACACCTACTCTGTGGCGGCAACATTCCTGTTCGAGGGCGAAGTCTTTTACGAAGCGGCGGCGATGCTTACGACGTTCAGTCTCGCCGGGCACTGGCTGGAGATGCGCAGTCGCTTCGCCACAGGTCGAGCAGTAGAAGCCCTTCTGAAACTCGCGCCCTCAACCGCCCGCGTGAAGCGCGAGGGGGAAGAGCGTGAGGTTCCGCTCGAAGAGATTGTCGTCGGTGACGAGGTCGTGGTGCGCCCCGGCGATCGCGTAGCCGTGGATGGTGAAGTCGTGTCGGGTTCGTCTTACGTTGACGAGTCCATGATTACGGGCGAACCCGTCCCCGTCACCAAAACTTCGGGCGCGAAGGTTATCGGCGGCACGGTCAATCAGACGGGCGCGTTCAACTTCAAAGCGACGGCGGTGGGGGCGGATACCGCTCTCTCACGGATCGTGCAGATGGTCCAGAACGCGCAGGCATCGAAAGCGCCGGCGCAACGGCTCGCCGACAAGGCGGGGAAATACCTCGTTTTCGTCGCTATCGGCTCGGGCCTTCTCGCTTTTGCGGTTTGGTACTTGGCCGGTGCGGGCACGCTGTTCGCTTTGACCGCTGCCGTCTCAACCGTGGTGATCGCTTGCCCGGACGCTCTGGCTCTGGCCACGCCGACAGCGATTACAGTCGGAGTCGGGAAGGGGGCGCGTGAAGGCGTGCTGTTTAAGAACGCGACGGCGCTCGAAGCAACGGCCGGCATCAACACGGTGATCTTCGATAAAACGGGAACCCTCACCGAAGGAAAGCCCGCGCTGACGGACGTGATAACTGCGGACCGGATGAGTGAGAATGAGCTGCTGCATTTCGCCGCTTCGGCCGACCAACCCTCGCAGCATCCTTTGGCGGAGGCGATTGTGAATGGGGCGCGCGGGCGCAACGTCGAGCTGCTGTCGCCCGAACACTTCGATTCGATTCCGGGACACGGCGTTGAGGCGAGCGTCGGCGGAAGCCGCGTGCTGATCGGCAACAAGAAGCTGATGGAGCGTGAGCGTGTAAAGCTCGACGGTCTCGAAGAACGTGTCGCTGCGCTGGCGTCCGATGCCAAGACCGCGATGTACGTCGCGGTGGACGGGCGTGCCGCCGGGCTGGTGGCGGTCGCCGATAAGATTCGTGAGAGCGCGCGAAGAGCAGTGATTGACTTGCACGACATGGGTGTCGAGACGGTGATGCTGACGGGCGACAACCGCAAGACGGCGGAGGCGGTGGCGCGGCAACTCCGAATGGACACGGTCATCGCCGAAGTGTTGCCGGAAGATAAAGCTAATCAAGTCACCCGGTTACAATCGGCAGGGCGCAAAGTGGCGATGGTCGGCGACGGAGTGAACGATGCTCCCGCGCTCGCGCAAGCCGACGTGGGCATCGCCATCGGTGCGGGAACGGATGTCGCGGTCGAGACGGCGGACGTGGTGCTCGTGAAAAACGATCCGGCGGATGTGTCGCGCTCCATCGTCTTGGCGCGCAAAGTGCACGGCAAGATCAAGCAGAATCTTTTCTGGGCGGCAATCTACAATTTGATTGCCATCCCCGTCGCCGCCGGCGTGCTCTACCCTTCGCTCGGCGTGCTGTTGCGTCCCGAATGGGCGGCGCTGGCGATGAGCGCTTCTACTGTCACGGTGACTCTTAATGCGTTGATGTTGAACCGCGTGCGCTTTTCTGACGAAACAAGGACGATTAAGGGTCCCTTGAAGACGGAGTATGCTTAGGACAGAAAATTTCCACCCGACCTCGAAATAAACTTAAAACTAAGGAGACCGCAGATGAGCAAACCCGTGCGCATTCTAGGCATTGCCGGCAGTCTTCGCCGCGGATCCTACAATCGCGCCGCCCTGCGCGAAGCCACGCGGCTTGTTCCTGAAGACGCAACCCTCGACATCTTTGAGCTCGATGGTATACCCGGCTTCAATCAGGACGAGGAACAGAATCCACCCGCGAAAGTCGCGGAGTTAAAGCGGCGCGTCCGCGAGGCGGATGCCATTCTGATCGTGACGCCGGAATACAACTATTCGGTTCCGGGCGTGTTGAAGAACGCCATCGACTGGGCATCCAGGCCTTACGGGAATAGCGCATGGTCCGGAAAGCCCGTGGCAATCATGGGCGCTTCGGTCGGAACCATCGGCACGGCGCGGGCGCAATACCATCTGCGCCAGGTGTTCGTCTTTCTGAATATGTTTCCCATCAATCAGCCGGAGGTGATGATCGGCAATGCCGCCGATCGCTTCGACGCCGAGGGGAACCTGACGCATGAGGCGACGAAAGACCATATCCGCCGCCGCCGCCAGAGCCTTGTGGAGTGGACCGGGCGAATCCGACAATCCCAATAGTTACGACGAATCCCAAGGGATGCAGAAACTCGAGGTGATAAATCTATGGATGAGCCACTATCTGATGAGTTACTGAGCAAGATAAACGCTTACTGGCGGGCCGCAAACTATCTTTCCGTGGGGCAGATCTATCTTTATGATAACCCTCTACTCAGAGAGCCTCTGACACTGAAACACATCAAGCCGCGATTACTCGGACACTGGGGAACCACGCCGGGGCTGAATTTCATCTACGTCCATCTCAACAGGGTGATCAAGAAATATGATCTTGACATGATCTATATCTGCGGTCCGGGGCACGGCGGCCCCGGCATGGTGGCGAACACGTACCTGGAGGGCAGTTACAGCGAGCTGTATCCGCACATCTCTCAGGACGAAGACGGAATGAGGCAGTTATTCAAGCAGTTTTCCTTCCCTGGAGGTATTCCGAGCCATGCCGCTCCCGAGACGCCGGGCTCGATCAACGAAGGAGGCGAGCTCGGTTATTCGCTCGCCCACGCATACGGCGCAGCTTTCGACAACCCCGAGCTCATTGCGGCGTGCGTGGTGGGAGACGGCGAAGCGGAAACCGGCCCGCTGGCAGCGGCCTGGCATTCGAACAAGTTTTTGAATCCTGTAACCGATGGCGCCGTGCTGCCCATTCTTCATCTAAACGGTTACAAGATTGCCAATCCCACTGTGCTCGCCCGGATCAGCAAGCGCGAGTTGGAAGATCTGTTCGTTGGTTACGGGCACAAGCCCTACTTCGTGGAGGGCTCAGAGCCTGAAAAGATGCACCAACTGATGGCGCAGACGCTCGACACGGTCGTTGAGGAGATCAAGACAATCCAGCGCGAGGCGCGGGAGAAGCGAACCGCTCAGCGGCCAAGGTGGCCCATGATCGTCCTCAGAACGCCGAAAGGGTGGACGGGTCCCAAGGAAGTAGATGGCAAGAAAACGGAGGGCTCCTGGCGCTCGCACCAGGTCCCCTTCGCCGAAATAGCGAAGAAGCCCGAACATCTCACTCTCCTCGAAAACTGGATGAAGAGCTACAAACCCGGAGAGCTTTTTGGCGCGGCGGGAGAACTCAAATCAGAGCTGGCGGCGCTTGCTCCCGTAGGAAACCGCCGTATGGGTGCCAACCCCTACGCCAATGGTGGAGTCTTACTCAAGGACCTCCGGATGCCTGATTTTCGCGAGTACGCGGTTAATGTTCCCCGGCCGGGGGCCGTGGTCGCGGAGGCCACTCGAGTGCTGGGCCAGCTTCTGCGCGATGTCATGAAGCTAAACGAGAAGCAACGGAACTTTCGCGTGTTTGGCCCGGATGAAACGGCGTCGAACCGATTGAGCGCACTTTTTGAAGTGACCGATCGCACCTGGCTGGCGGAGACAGTCCCGGAAGACGACAATCTGGCGCCAGACGGGCGAGTGATGGAAATCCTTAGCGAACACACGTGCCAGGGCTGGCTGGAAGGCTACCTTCTGACCGGACGACATGGCTTTTTCTCAACCTATGAAGCCTTCGTCCATATCATCGACTCGATGTTCAACCAGCATGCGAAGTGGTTGAAGGTAACGAGAGATGAAATACCGTGGCGACGACCGATCGCATCGCTCAACTACTTACTTACCTCGCACGTCTGGCGGCAAGATCATAACGGGTTCTCTCATCAGGACCCCGGCTTTATCGATCACGTGGCGAATAAGAAGGCCGAGGTGGTCCGCATATATCTGCCGCCGGATGCCAACACCCTGCTGTCCGTGGCCAACCACTGCCTGCGCAGCCGCAACTACGTGAACGTGATCGTGGCGGGCAAGCAGCCGGCCCTGCAGTATCTAGACATGGATGCCGCGATTAAACACTGCACCGCTGGAATCGGCATTTGGGAGTGGGCCAGTAACGACAAGGGAAGCGAGCCGGACGTGGTAATGGCGTGCTGCGGAGACGTCCCGACACTGGAGACGCTGGCGGCGGTCGACCTCCTGCGATCCCATGTCCCGGAGCTAAAAGTTCGCACCGTGAACGTCGTGAACTTGATGAAGCTCCAGCCTCAAACCGAACATCCGCACGGCCTGCCGGATCGGGAGTTCGATGCGCTGTTCACGACGGATAAGCCTATCATCTTTGCTTTTCACGGT
>JBOHVR010000178.1:0-5636 GCA_050735755.1 Binatia bacterium | reverse complement strand
CCCCTACACCGAGGAAGAGTTCTACCGAGACCTGATGCAGGTCACGGGGAACGATACCAACGAACGCCTTGCCCGTCTCACGATTCAGATCTCGGAGGAGCTTGGCGACTGGATGGCGGCGAACGGCGTGCGCTGGCAGAGGCCGCTGCGCGGAACCCTACACCTGGCGCGGAGTAATCTTTTCATGTTGGGCGGCGGCAAGGCTATGATGAATGCCTACTACGATTCTGCTTTCCGGCTTGGAGTACAGATCGCCTACGAATCGGAGGTCTCGGCGCTTAACATTCGTGACGGCGAATTTATCTCGGCTTCCTGCAACGGCGAGCGGCGCGAGATTGCGGCAAAGACCGTTGTCGTTGCCTCCGGCGGCTTCGAAGCGAACATTCCCTGGTTGAAAGAGTATTGGGGCGATGCTGCCGACAACTTCATCATCCGCGGCACCAAGCACAACCAGGGCGGAATGTTGAAAGAGCTGCTCCGGCAAGGAGCAAAGCCGGTCGGCGATCCGCGCGGCTGCCACGCCGTGGCGCTCGACGCGCGCGCGCCGAAGTTCGATGGAGGCATCGTCACGCGCCTCGACAGCGTACCGTTCGGCATCGTCGTCAACAGAGACGTCAAGCGATTCTACGACGAAGGAGAAGATTTCTGGCCGAAGCGCTACGCGATCTGGGGCGGGCTCATCGCGCGCCAGCCGGATCAAATTGCTTACTCGATCCTCGACGCCAAAGCGCTGCCGCACTTCATGCCGTCGGTATTTCCTCCTGTTGAGGCGGGATCAATTCATGAGCTGGCGCCGGCGCTGAATCTCGATCCTGCGGCGCTGGCGGCGGCGGTGCATGAATTCAATGGGGCCGTGCGGCCGGGAGCATTCGACCCCGCCACTTTGGACACGTGCCGGACCGAGGGACTGGATCCGACCAAGAGCCACTGGGCGCGCCCGATCGACACGCCCCCATACTACGGCTATCCTTTGCGCCCTGGCATCACATTTACCTACCTGGGCGTCACCGTTGACGAGCAGGCGCGCGTTATCATGCAAGACGGGAGGCCCGCGAAGAACATTTTTGCGGCGGGCGAAGTGATGGCCGGCAACATTCTCACGCGAGGTTACCTTGCAGGATTCGGATTAACGATCGGGGCGGCGTTCGGCAGAATCGCCGGCCGGGAGGCGGCTCGCCATGCCGGCGCCTGACTTGCTCAAAGAGGGCGAGCGGCAGATCACGATCTGCAACGCGTGCCGCTATTGCGAAGGATACTGCGCCGTATTTCCGGCGATGGAATTGCGCCGGACTTTCACTAAAGCTGATCTCACTTACCTGGCGAATCTCTGCTTCGATTGCCGGGACTGTTATTACGCCTGTCAGTACGCGCCGCCGCACGAGTTCGCCATCAACATTCCCAAGGTCATGGCCGAGTTGCGCGCGGATACTTATCGCGAATTCAGCTGGCCGGTGGTTCTTTCCGCCCTGTTCAAACGCAATGGGCTGGCGGTGAGCCTGATCACTAGCGGCTCGCTGATCCTCATACTAGTTCTCGTAATGCTGTTTATGGGGCGTGATGTCTTGTTCGCGACTCATCTCGGCGAAGGCGCCTTCTACCGCGTGGTCCCATACGTCGCGATGACTGTGCCGCCGCTCATCATCGCGCTCTATGGTTTTGCGGTCCTGCTGGCCGGCGCGATTCGTTTCTGGCGGGAGACCGGAAGCCGTTTGTCCGAAGTCGTCGATCTCCGCGCGCTCTGGCGCGCGACGCAGGACGCATTCGGCCTCACCTACATGAAGGGCGGCGGCGCCGGCTGTAACTACCCCGGCGCCAGCTTTTCAAGCTCGCGCCTGTGGTTCCATCACTTGGTCTTTTATGGTTTTCTTCTGGACCTCGCTTCAACAAGTATCGCCGCCTCCTACCATTACTTTCTCGGCTGGCAAGCGCCGTATCCGCTCTTGAGCTGGCCGGTCATGCTCGGAACGATCGGCGGCGTCGGGCTGTTGATCGGGACGAGCGGGATGCTCTGCTTAAAATGGCAGAGCGACCGTGATCCGTCGGCGGAACGCATAATGAGTATGGACGTAGCCTTTCTGGTTCTTCTGTTTCTAACCAGCCTGACGGGAATTCTACTGTTAGTTTTTCGTGAGACCGCGGCGATGGGAACGCTGCTGGTCGTTCATCTGGGGATGGTTGCCGGCCTTTTCATCACCGCTCCCTACGGCAAGTTTGCTCATGTCGTCTATCGCTACGCAGCGCTCGTCCGCTACGCGATCGAGCAGCGGCGGATCGAGCCCGGCGCGCAATGAACTACCCGCGGCAAGCTGCGGGGTAGCAAAAAGCCTCTACAATAATTTTCCCAAAGTTGTCACCCCCAAACGTTTTTATCGGGGGTCCAGTTACAGTTTCGCCTGTGGTGAGCCGAGTCGAACCACCGCTAAAAGCATGCGGGGATGACAGACGTTTGGAGGACTGGCAAGTGCTTGTTACAGAGGCTGGCGAAGAGTAATCGGCCTTGACATCCTTGGCAAGGATTCGATAGCGTTCGCGCATCTCATGTCGGGCCGCCCTTTTCTTCAGATCCCTGGACCGAGCATCGTGCCGGACCGTGTTGTTCAGGCCATGTCTCAACCCCTAATCGAAATTTCGCTCAGCAGTTTCGGCGTGAAGGTCCCCCTCGGCGCCGGTGTCGCGGCGGCTGAAGCTTGGAGACCGCGAAACGGCCACCGTCACTTTGAAGATTGATCCCCACAAATGCGTTGCCTGCGGCAATTGCCTGCCGGTGTGCCCCATGGGCGCCATTTACATCGATCCGTCGGTAAACCGGGCGCGCATCAATAGCGACGAGTGCGTGGAGTGTTTTACTTGTTATCGCGGCATGTCGAAGGAGCATCTCAATCCGGGATTTGTGCGAGCGATACGCAAGACGGCCCAATTCTTCCGCTTTCGCTTCGACCCGGAGCCGGACATCTGCCCTACGGACGCGCTGGTTCCGGAAGAGTTGAGCTGGCCTCGGGTTGTCCGCCGCGCGTTTTCCGACCCGCAAGTGCCGCATGAGTCGACCGGCATCCACGGGCGCGGAACGGCTGAGGTCAAGACTAACGACGTGACCGACCGGGTGAAGCAAGGCGAGGCAGGATTTGTCGTGGAGTTCGGCCGGCCGGGAATCGGCGCGCGCTTTCGCGATATCGAGCGGGTCACCAAAGCATTGGCCGAGTTGGGGGTCGAATTCGAAAGTAACAATCCCGTCACCTCGCTCATGACCGACCTTTCTCGCGGCCTTATCCGCCCTGAGATTCTCAACGAGAAGGTCTTGTCGGCTATCGTGGAGATCAAAACAAGGTTGGAAGACGTGCCGGCGGTCTTAAAAAGAATCAAAGAGCTTTCCCGCGAAGTGGCAACCGTGTTGAGCCTCGGCGTTTCGACGCGCTGCGGCGGCGCGGGTGAAGACCGGCTAGGTGAAATTTTGGCGCGCGAAGGCTATCCCACATATCGAGGAAAAACGAACTTAGGCCTGGGCCACATCGCAACACAAGGCAAAACGTAACTCGACAGTTTCGCGTTTCGAGTTTGGACCCGGTTCGCCCCCTACTCAGGGTCGGCCCCAGTGATTTGACATGACGAACACGCTGCACCGTTACAGCGCGCACTATGCGTTTGAGAGAGTGCCGAACCCAGAGCCGGTTCGAGACGACTTTATTGTCTTCGCCATGGCAACCCGCGGGATCAACGATAACGACCTGGTCGAGAAATATCGCGCTTTCCTGCGCCTGGCGCTGAAACACAATCCCGTGAACCTCGGCGACGCCACCAAAGGCGGCATGCACCGTCCACGCCAGGATTTGAACCCGAAAGCCCACTGGAATCGGGACCAGCGCGCCATTCCCGAGGAAGTGATCGCTGGCATCGCCGGCCATACGACGGTCGCGACCGTCTTTGACAACTACCAAGACATGAAAGCCTTCGTACAAGACGTGCACAGCGCGAACCTGGGTGTTTCGGTGAACATCAGCGCTCCGCTCGCGGACGCGGACCGTTGCTGCCGTGAGACTGGAATCACACGGCATAGCATCGAGTACTCCCTGGGTTTTTGCGGGCGGCTGGAGAAGTTGCCGGACGCGACGGTGCTTGAGCTTACAACCATGTGTGGCCACGGCATGGTTTCAGCCAATTTCGCCAAAAAAATGATCGACTGGGCCAAGGAGAACCGGCGTAGCCCTGCAGAGCTTTCCCGCACAATGGCGCGCTTCTGCAGCTGCGGGGTATTCAACACCAGCAGGGCTGAACGTATTCTTAACGAGGCGCGCACGAAAAACCGTGATTGAGGGAGTCGTAGATAACACATCCGACCCCGGCGCTCGCTGGTTAGAGGTCACAGAGTTTTCGCAGGCGCAGTTTGGCCTCAGGCTTTCAAGTCTACTTCTGCGCCGCGCCTTTCCGCCGCCCGATGGCGGCTTCCGCTCTCGGACTGATCGCTCGCTGCACGGCAACGTTGAGCAGCGCGGGCCGTCCGGCGGCTAATGCTCGCTGCAATGCCGGCTCCAGATCTTCAGGCTGTTCCACAAACTCACCGTAGCCGCCTAAGCCCTGCACGACCTGATCATAGCGCGTTTGCAGCAAGTCGGTCGCAACAGGACGACCATAGAGACCTAGCTGAATTTGCCGGTCGATGCCCCAGGCGGCGTCGTTACCGAGTATTGCTACGATGTTGAGCTTGTGGCGCACCGCTGTGTCGAATTCCATCGCGTTAAAACCGAACGCGCCATCGCCGGTGCATATGATCACGCGAGAATCAGGATACGCTACCTTGGCGGCGAGCGCCGTGGGCAACGAGGAGCCTAGCATTCCCAGACTCGACACATAGAGCCAGCGCTTTGGTTTTAGCGCGGGCAATGACAACCTCCCGAAGTGGCAGAAGTCTCCGCCATCAAAAACGAGGCAGTCATCGGGCCGAAGAATGGACTTAAGAGCTTGATGCACGCACATCGCGTGCATCGGCGCCTGTGGCCGGGCGAGACTTGCCGCCCAAGCCAGTTGTTCGGCCTGGACACCGCGCAACTCATCAAGCCATGGAAGATCTTTCCACGTGTATCCGGCGGCCTCTTTTGTCATCTGGTCCAATACGCTTGCCACATCACCGATCATTCCTACGGCAACTCCTCGATTGCGGCCGATCTCAAGAGAAGAAGGATCGATCTGAATGATCTTGGCATCAGCCGCCACGTTGGGCGGCCGGCAAAACCCTATGGTAAAGTCTTGTTTGCGCCCCAAAAGGACCACGACGTCGGCATCGCGAACCTTCGCAGCGGCGCGATTCAGGCCTCTCTCGAAAAATCCGAACACATAAGGGTGATCGTCAGAGATCAAGCCGCGCGACTGCTCCTCCGTCACGACCGGCAGGCGCGTGGTTTCTACGAAGCGCTGCAAACTTTCGCCCGATAACGTGTAACCGGCTGCGCTACCAGCAATAAGCAGAGGTTTTTGCGCCCGGCGCAAAAGAGCGATGGCCTGCCCCACCAGCTCGGGATCGGCGAGCACTGACGTCTTGGCCCGGTACTCGTGCGGCTTGGTAAACACGACCTCATCTTCATCCACGGTTTTCTCCTGAACGTCGATCGGGATCGTCAAGTGAACCGGCCCGCGCCGGCCGCAGA
>JBOHVR010000177.1:0-3082 GCA_050735755.1 Binatia bacterium | reverse complement strand
GGACAGCATGGGCAAAAATTACGCCTTCGAGAAAAGAGTTTGGCGAGATGACTAAATGCGGCTATGCGACACGGGAGCAAGCCGAGTCTGAGGTATGGAAACTTGCAAAAGAAAAGATTGACCAGCTCACAAGCTGACGCGACGGCTTTTATCTCGTCCAAAGACCCGACCCGCAAGCTGCGCTTTGGGCGTAACGGTAGCCACTCTGGACAAATTAAAGCGACTAGGTTACGGAGGCCAGGCAATGTCCACGTGACATTCAGAATAGCCGGGGCGAACTGGTTGACATTCCGACCGTTGCCGCCGCTAAGGTCAAGAATTAGTTTGGCGCCCAGCCTCCGGACCAGTTTCAACTAACGGCCAGACGCCTTCGCTCGCAGGTTTTGAATCAGTTCTCCCATGCTCATATATGAGTGTTAAACGAGTCGGGGAACGCTGGGACAAATTCTTGCTGTGCGTCATTAGTGGAATACTGGAAAGTTGATAAATGGACGTCGGGTCTCGGAGCCATTCTTCCAGTATTCCTCTCCTCCAACATTCCATTTTCCGCATTCCAATTCTCCAATGCCAAAGGTGCTCCTCTCTTAGGCCGGAACCTCTTCCTTCGCGCCGCGCGCCCGTTGGCGCTTCGGCGGCTCCGGCTCCGCTTCCACAATGGCAGCCATTTTGCCGAGCTCGAGGAGCTCTTCAGCGGTGCTGGTCGCAATACATGCATCGCCCGGGCGATAATCCCGGTCCAGCCCGTCTGGTGGCTGGCGCCGAGCCCCGCGCCGTTGTCGCCGTGGAAGTATTCAAAGAAGAGAATCAGATCGCGCCAGTGCGGATCTCCCTGGAACTTGGCGGCCCCTCCATAAACCGGCCGCCGTCCAGCAGCCTGGCCTGAGTTTGCCTGCCCTGAGCTTGCCGAATGGGTCGAAGGCTCGCGCAGGAAAGTACTCGCCAGCCGGCGGGAGATTTCCTGGACCACTTCGAACAGCGTCAAGTACAGCCCCGAGCCGGTCGGGCACTGAACCTTGAATTCATCGCCGTAGAAGCCGTACAGATTCAAAAGCGCACGAACCAGCAGCGCGTTGACGGGCATCCATACGGGCCCCCGCCAGTTTGAGTTCCCTCCGAACATTCCGGTATTCGATTCGCCGGGCAGGTACTGGACCTTGTATTCCTGACCACCGGCGTGAAACACGAACGGATGCTCGAGGTGATATCGCGACAGAGAGCGAGCGAGCGCAAAGCACAAGCGTTGCTTTTCATCGCAAAGTCCGCCGAGCCCGTCCTCGCCCCACCGGTATGCCCGTGAGCGGGCCTGGTCATGGGAGAAATAGTCCCAGGCGTTGCCGTCTTCGCTGTAGTCTCGCGTACCGTCCCCCACTGTCGCTCGCTCAAGTAGGGTCCCCATTTCTTCCAGGGGATTTGCGCCTCGCGCGCGTCGTTCAACCTTTTTTGCTCGGCGACATCCACAACCACAGGGTTCATTTCTTGTCTTTCCTATTTAGTAAAATGAGAACTCCTCAATCAGTTTCCAAGCGCCACCACTTTCGATGTAGTCCTCGCGCGCCGTGCCCCAGGCGCGATCGCTGATATATGTCAGGTTTTGTATTCTTCAACGGTTTGAACTTTTTGAACGACTTGAACGTTTTGAACTTCTATGGCTGCCAGCCACCCCCGAGAGATCGATAGAGCTGAACGACGCCTGTGAGCTCAGAGCCGCGCGTCCGGGCAAGTTCCAGCTCAGCATCAAAGAGCTGCTGGTCAGCGATCAAAATTTCCAAATAGTTCGAGAGGCCGGTGTCATAGCGCAGGCGCGAGAGGCGCGCAGCATCTTGGAGCGCCGCAACGCTTTGTTCCTGCTCAACGCGCACGTCTTTGAGCTTTTCGATGGTCACGAGCGCGTCGGCCACCTCGCGGAACCCGGTTTGAGCGGCTTTTTCGTATTGAGCGAGTGCCTGCTCAAAGCGCGCCTTGCTTGCTTCATAGTTCCAGAACAGCCGCCAGCCCTGAAAAATCGGCTGAAATATACCGCCTGCGACCGACCAGACTGCGGCGCGCTTGTCGGCAATATATTCGAAATGTCACGTGTTGCGCTACCGAGAGCTCCGGTGAGCGAGAAGTTCGGAAAAAAAAGCGCTTTCGCCGCGAGCGGCTTCATCTTAGTGCGCTCCCTCCGCTGTTGTCACGGCCGCCGACACCTTGCGTGCGCCACGCCGTTTCGCGCCCAACCCCTCGACGAACGCGAAGTTGCCGGGAATCAGAAACACTCCCAGAAATGTGGCAACCAACATACCCCAAAAGACCGCAGTGCCCATGACGTTCTGCGCGCCGGCCCCAGCGCCGCTCGCGAGCATCAGCGGCACGACACCCAAGATGAATGCAAACGCGGTCATGAGAATTGGGCGGAAGCGCAGGCGCGCCGACTCGAGCGCGGCATCTTCGGGCGACATGCCTTCTTCGTGTTTGGCTTTGGCGAACTCAACGATCAGAATCGCATTCTTGGCGGCGAGGCCGATCAGCATGATATTACCGACTTGAACGTAGACGTTGTTGTCGTAGCCCATCAGCCAGACTCCGAAGAACGAGCCCAAGGCAACCAGCGGGGAGCCGAGCAAAACAGCCCATGGCAGGCGCCAGCTCTCATACATAGCGGCCAGGAGGAGAAACACGAAAACGATCGCGAGAGCTAAGGTCGGTCCCGCCGGCGCCGCGATTTTTTCCTGATAGGAAAGACTGGAATACGCGAAGCCCAGCTCTTTTGGCATCGTCTCTTTGAAAACTTCCTCGAGGGCGGCCAACGCTTGGCCGGAAGTGTAGCCGCGCCCGGGCGCGCCATTAATTTCCACGGAACGGAACAGATTGAAGCGAACCGTGATCTAGGTGCCGCCTTCGGCCGTAATGGTGACCAATGTGGAGAGCGGGATCATCTTGTTGGTGGTGCGGCTGCGCACATAAATATCGCCGATATCTTTGGGCTTGCGGCGGAAGTCGGCCTCGGACTGCACGTAGGCACGGAACAGGCGGCCGAATCGGTTGAAGTCGTTGACGAAGCTGCCCCCCATGCTTGCGGACAGCGCTTGAAACACTTCGTTGA
>JBOHVR010000176.1:0-9662 GCA_050735755.1 Binatia bacterium | reverse complement strand
CAATCACCGTGAGGATCGAATTGTCTGCCCGCGCCCGAATCCTTCGTAACTGTTTCATTTCGCTCTCCTTCTGGTAGCTCAACTACAGCCATACAGCGGCTATCTCGAATAGCCAATCAGATCGGATGACTCTGGTGTTTGGCGTCACCTCCTGAACCGCAGCTTCCGGTGCGCTAAATAATCCCGAGAAGTCCAACTCCCCCTGCATCTTCCTATTATTGGTCCGGCGACTCTGTGACCGCCCGGTCCCTACTTTCTCCCCGTCTCTGCCTTTGGAAAGCCCAATGCTTCAACAGCGTCTTTCATCCACTGACTGGATTTCTCAAACGTATCAAAGCTATTGATGCAAAGTTTCTTACCTCTGACCACGTTGTTCAGGATAGCTCCAGGCGTGTAGATAGACGCCTGGACCGGCTCGTACTTGTCCATTATCTTCTGTCCTTCAGGACTGGCCTGGTGCTCAATAAACAATAGCGCGGCATAGGGGTTAGAAGCAGAGGCTAATATCATCTGAGTGTGTGTCACGCGCAGCGGCGCTGGCTCGATGACCTTTACCTCAAGAATCCCCGTAGCGTCTTTTTTCTTCAGTCTCATCGCCGAATGGTAGTTGACCCCTGAGTGAAGAGCATGTTCTCCAGCAAGCAGCATTGAAAGCGCTCGAGTAAAGCCGCGAATCCAGACAGGCTCCTGGGCACGTATCTTCCTCGCATAGTTCAACATCCATTCAAATCCCAGCCCTTGATCAGGGCAGGAAGCAAAGACCGAATAGATTCTAGGCTCAACATCGACAATGAACTTTCTCCCCTTAAACTCAGGCTTTAAAAAATCCTCCCACCTGTCAGGTACTTTATCGGAGGAAATGAGGTTCTTGTTATAAACGACAACAGTAAGACCGTGTCCAACGGCTACGATCGTACGGTTGTTAGGGTCCACCATTTTGGGATGGATACTCAGTACTCCCTGCTGCGCCATACCAAGAATGTCAAACTTCTTCGCGTAAGGGGGATACTCCCCATACAAAACAGCGTTGACATTTACCAGATCAAACTCTGTCTTACGACCCGCTTTCACTTCCAAGATATGCCGCCGGGCAGCTTCAGCACCGGTGATCTCTGACATAGATACTTCAAGAAAGGGATACTTGTTCTGGAAGCTCTTCATGAGTTCCTGGAAAGATGTGGGTTCCGACCCACTTAGAACGTTCAGCTTTTTTTCCTTCTTCGCCTTGGCCACGATGTCATCGTGGCTAGCGTGGAAGATGAAACCCTTCGACTCAGCTTCCTTCTTGGCCTCAAGTGCGCTGGCGCGCACGGCGGCGAATGTACTTGTGCCAAACATGCATGATCCTAGGAAGACCAACAACGTGCCCGTGCTAAGAAATGCGAGTTTCACGGATTATCCTCCTTGTCCGGTAAGTAATTGGTTTTCTAGGAGCTGGAAGAACTTTGGCAACCAGGACGCCAAGTCTGGAAGATGAAGGGATGGCAGAAAACGGCGTCAAAACGACACCTTGGCTGGCGTAAACCCAGACCGGAATCGTCAGTTGAGCGACTATGGAAAGAAGGAATATGTCAAACTTCAGCAGACAAGGTTTCCCTGCGTCAAATAACCGCGCGGGCCACCGGTGAGGATTCAGGCAGTAGCAGGCAGTATGCGGTATCAGGCAGTATAATGAACCGGCGTCTCTCCGGCTATACCAGTAGTTTGGCTGTCGCACTTTGCTTGCTTTTGCGTTTTTGAAAACTCGATCATCTCAGAGCGTGACAAGAAAATATTCGGGAACGTGGGATAACTGGTACGCGAGAAGTGTCTTGCCGCCACCGTAGGGCCGCCATACACGGCGTCAACGACAAACACCGTCTGAAAATTTCTAATATAGAAGCCCTTCGTGCCGAAAAAAGCACAACCCGAGCCTGCGCCTCCGGTAATGAGCGCCTGGCATTTTGTCGGCTCAGTGACCAGTCCATCCAAAACCCGCTCCAAGTCCGTTTGATACCAGGGGTCGTGGTTCCACTTTCGTACAATAATATCCCGAGGTTCGGGCGTTAGTTCATCAACGATCCGTGAGTTTTGCGTGCCTATCTTACGAGTGAGCGCGTGCCTGAACGTGGTAAACTGTGGCTCACGGTGATTGCGCACAGACTGCACGTATATGACTTGAACGCCCACGTCATGAGCACGATCAATGAGCCGACGCACAGTCGGAATAATAGCTCTTTTTGTGGACAGCTCCGGATTGGGTTCGGGAAGGCCCCCGACCGTCTGGCTTGTCTCATTGTCCATGTCAATTACCACGAGAATCGAGTCTTCTGGATCTGCTTGGATTCTTCGCAACTCTTTCATTTTCCTTCTCCCTTCGCGGAACGAGCCGCTATCACGAAAGCCATAACCTGACACGTTGGAGTTGTCAATAAGATCAAAGAGCGGTTCGCATTGCACCAAATAAACCTATGTATTTGGCATCAGTCCTTGAATAGCCGGCTCCGGTACACTGGATAATTCGATCAGGTCCGAGCGCGTGAGAAAAATATTCGGGAGACTGGATTTGGAGAATTGGTTCAACGCGAATTCATGCCCGTCTTGATCACCATAAATCGCATCAATCGGCACGACCACCCAATGGTTGCGGAGGTAAAATCCCATGGCGGTGAGATAAAGGGCACCAACGATGTCTCCGCCGACAAGGATCGCGTGGCTTTTAGTCGGCTCTTCGACCAGCCCCTCCACAATATGATTTAGCTTGCTTTTGTAGAAAGGATCCTGCCACCAGGCCGCGACGACAACGTCCCGTTCCTGCGGCTTCAATTCCGCGACGATCTCGGCGCCCCAACTCCCTGCCTTTATAATCGGCTTGTTGCCGTAGACCGTGAACTCCGGCTCGTCCGAGCTGCGCGTGGATTGAATGTGAATAATAGGAATGCCGACTTCTCTTGCCTTTTGGGTGACTGTCTTTACAACTCCGATTATTTGGGGCATTTCCTTCACGGGACGCTCGTCGTGAATAATCCCGCCTGGCTTGCAGAACTCATTTTGCATGTTGATCACTACTAGAATTGAATTCGCCGGATTAGCGTAGATTGGGTGTACGTCTTTCATAAACATCTCCCGTTTGGCAAAGCGCCGCCTAAGGCGCCATTTCCCGGAGGCTCAGAAGGGGGACCGGGTTCGCGGCTTTCATCGCAGAGACGACTTTTTCCAACGCGGTAATGATCGCGCAGTGATTTCCGATATGAACCAGCGCGCGCTGCTTGTCCTCAGCGCCGCTGCTAGTTGACGTGCATTCCTTTGGCATGACGATATAGTAGTCAAGATCGAAAGCGGATCTCACCGTCGATTCCACGCAGCCTGGCGTGCCGATCCCCGTAATAACGAGCGTGGTCCTGCCCAGTGATCGCAGGATAAAATCCAGCGAGGTGTTTAAGAAAGCGCTGCGCCTCTTCTTATGGATGATGTGCTCGGCCGGCAAGGGTTTTAACTCCTCTATGATTTCATCGCCCCAAGTGCCTTCCACGAGGCTTTCAAGCGCATGACTTTTCGCTCTGTGCCCCGTGAGCGGAACGAAATGCTCTAAGTACCTGGGCTCTCCCGGCTTGCGCGCGGTACGCGTAAAAAACACTGGCATCTGAACCGACCGCGCCGCTTCGATAAGCTGCCGGTTGCTGCTAATAAGATCCTCCTGATCGGCGTATTTGTCTCCCAAGCCTTTGACAAATGCGCCGCCCGGCTTGAGAAAGTCGTTAACCATATCCACGATGATCACGGCACTCTTGTCACGGTCAAAGATGGACTTTTCCATAGGACCTCCTCCTATGCACTCCAGTGTTCTATTCCTGGCGGCTAAGCCGCGCGACTAGCCAGCGCCTTGCAATAACAATCACGAGCAAAGTGATGATGAGCAATACTCCCAAGGCTACCGCTTGCCCGGATTATCCTCTGTCCCAGAGATCCCAAAAGAGAACGGAAAGCGGCCCGATTTTTCCTTGTTTTTAGCATCAGCGGGATGGAAAACGCACGCATCGAGTGAGTAACCACCCACACCCATCCGCTCACAAAGGCAAAAACCCGGCGCTCAGTTTCATCGACTCGTCCCTCCCTTTGCCAGTTGGCTTTGTTTGTGCGGCACCCGTGATGAGTGGGAGTTATTCAACTTGCGTAGTTCTCGACATCCGTAACCATTCGCCCATCAGCTATCACTGTTGAGTTGACGGGACAAGGGCTAAATGCCGTTCGTGGCAACGCTTTCGTGAATACTGGTTGCCGGCAATGCAAAGCTTGATGGCGAGTAAATCTTTCGGTGGGAAACAAGAATTACGACGCCGTTCAACAATGTGAAAAGTGTGATGGCAATTGCTTCCTCTAAGAGATTCAGAGGGACAAGGCCTGAACGAATCGTGAGAGGGCGGCTTTGCACCGATGCGCTAAGCTACCACAAGCACCGATGCGCGCGTTGACGGGCTCGCAATGACTGTGATAGCAAAGGTAATCTTACGCGCGTGAAATCCAATCACCAATATCGTTCAACAATGTGGAATAGATAATGGCGCCTTTGACACTCAGTTTAATCGTTCCTCCCAACAATGAACTTATCGAGCCTCTGATAGATGGAACGATCAGCCCCGAGGGAATAGAGCTGGTCGCCACGAGATCGATAGGCGCCGTGACGTTTTGGCGCCAGCTCAAATTCCGGGAATTTGATGTCGCCGCGATGTCGATTGCGTCCTACGTTATGGCCAAAATGCGCGGTATCGATATCGACCTTGTCGCCATCCCCGTGTTTCCGTCACGGCGCTTCATGCAGACCCAGCTCTCGTACCACGTGGATTCGGGCATCACCCGAGCGGAAGATTTGGTGGGCAAGAGAATCGGGGTCGAGGAGTATCAGCAGTCCGCTTCGGTCTGGGTTCGCGGGATTTTAGAGCACGATTTTGGTGTCTCTCAATACAAAGTAAGTTGGTATATGGAGCGAGACGAAGAGTATAGCCACGGCGGTGCGACTGGATTTACCCCGCCTCCCGGAATTTCTTTTCAGCGTGTCCCGCGAGATAAAAGCCTGGCTTCTATGCTGGTGCATAACGAGATCAACGTGGCTTCCGTTCACAAGGCCTTTGACGAAACCGCCAATATCATCGACAAGTCCACCCGAGTGCGCGGTCGGGAAGGCGATTGGAGCAAAGTAAAACCCCTCTTTCCGGATCCAGTCGATGAAGGCAGGCGCTTTTTTCAAAAGCATGGCTACATCCCGCCCGTGAATATTTACGTTATCAGGGGAGAACTTTACCGGACACATCCGTGGATCGCTGTGAACTTGTTCGATGGCTTTGAGAAAGCAAAACAGTGGGGCTATGATCACCTGCGCGAGCGCATTCCCTCGAGTTTGGTCTTCGGCGAGCAGTATCTGGCCAGAACGAGAGAGATCTTTGGCGATGATCCATTTCCGAACGGGATAAAGAAAAATCGCCACATGCTGGACACCATGATGAGCTACGCTTACGAGCAGGGCCTCATTCCGGCGCAGCCCGCAATGGAGGACCTCTTCGCGTCGAGCACGCTGGAGATGTGATGTGGAAACCTCCCGCGGCCGCTTCCTTCGACCGCGCTCAGGGCATGCTTTTTTGAAGAGGGGAAATGGAAAAGATCCTGTGTGGGCGACCCTCGGTGGTCGCCCCGCGTCAGGCCCGGCGCGGGGGCCCCCTACGATAGCGGCGCCGGTTGCCCATGCATCGTTTCCTCTTCGAGGGAGAATTAAAGGGATTTGTTCAAAAGGGCAGGAGGAAGTATGGCGTTTAAGATTTTCCGCTTCATGTTTTTCTTTTTCTTGCTGGGCGTGTGGCTGATCGATGCATCCTTTGGGGCGGCTCCGAGTTCAAGCCTGCTCAAAGCGAAAAGCGAGTCCGAAAGCAGAGGCTACACGTTCTTGACAGATCGCGCTGAAATCATCGCCAAAGCTAAGAAAGAAGGCCGGCTTCGGGTCCTCGCCGAGATGGAACCGCCCAACATCAAGGTCTCGACCGCGGCCTTCATGAAGAAATACCCGTTTATTAAACTCTATATCGAGGAGATCCAGGGAGCCGATCAAGTGCAACGCAACATCCTGGAAGTAAAGAGTGGAGCCGCGAAAGATTGGGATATCCTGCATGTATCCACGGACTTTTACAGTGAATATCTCCCTTACCTTTTGAAGGTCGATCTTCTGGCTATGGCGCGGCAAAGAGTTATTCAAATTCCCGAGCCAATGATAGATATTAAGAACCGTAATATTGTAGCGTTCTTTAGCCGCTTCCAGGCCACGGCTTACAACAAGACTCTCGTGCCGCCGGAGAAAGTGCCGCGCGCCTGGGAAGATCTTCTCGGGCCCGAGTATAAGGGAAGAAAGTTTGCCGCCGACATTCGACCTACCGAAATTGCCGGCCTCGTGCCTGCTTGGGGTCTGGAAAAGACCCTCGATTACGCGCGTAAGCTCGCCGGCCAGCAGCCTATCTGGGTGCGCGGCGGGACCCGGACGCTGACCGCTATTGTGGCGGGAGAAGTCCCGATGATGATTGGACCGAACTACACGGCGGTTAAGCGGGCGCAAAAGAAGGATCCCAGCGGTGTCTTGCAGTACGTGATTTTAGAGCCGGTCCCGGTGCGACTCACGGTGGCAGAAGGAATCCACGCCGTCGCGCAGCACCCTCATGCCGCTCTGTTGTGGCTTGAGTGGATGGCCAGTCCTGAGGCGCAGAAGCTGGCGGATGAGTATGAACCGCTCGCGTCTTCTGTTTATGTCCGCGGCGGCGCGGTCGACCGAGAGCTTAAAGGTAAAAAGCTCTCGGTGGTGAGCTGGGAACACCACGCGAACATTGAAAAATGGCAGCAGCAGGTCTTCGAAGCCTATGGGTTTCCGAAAGCGGAAGGCAAAAGATGACGGCGTCGACGGAAGCGATGATCCGGCCACCCGTCAGCACGGACACGGTCGATGACAATGAAAGGAAAGTAGATGCGCGAGCTTGAGCTTTCTATCTCGATCAACCAGTACGACCGCGTGGCCCCGTTATTGTCAGGCGAGGTGCAGGCGCAGGGCATCACCCTCAATTTTTTTCCATTGAGCGGTCCGGATATTTTTTACCGGCAGTTGAAGTTTAGCCAGTTTGACATATCCGAGATGTCTTTCTCCTCGTTTCTTATGGCCCGGGAAAGGGGTTGGGGATACCGCGCGCTTCCCGTCTTTAATCACCGCGAATTCGAATACACAAAGTTGCTCGTTCGCAAGGATCGCATTGATAGACCCGAAGATTTGAAAGGCAAAAGGGTTGGAACCGGCGATTACCAGCAAACCGCTGTCGTCTGGATGCGCGGTCAGTTGCAGCACGAGTTTGGCGTTAAGCCAACGGATATGGAATGGTTCATGGCGCGCTCGCCGAGATACAGTCACGCCGGGGCGCTGGGCGGCTTCAAGGTGCCGCCGGGCCTGAAGCTGAGTTACGCGACAAAGGACCTAGGGACCATGCTTCTCAACGGAGAGCTGGACGCAGCGCACTACCAGTTCGGCGCGTCGATCGACCGCGCCAAAACGGACGTCACGGATCATCCTGAGCTGCGCTATCTTTTTCCCGACCGCAATACTGAGGCGGCGCGATATTATAAAAAGTATGGATTTTTTCCGGCGCATCATCTGACCGTCGTCCGAGAGAGCGTTTTGGAAAAACATCCGTGGGTTGCGATTAACTTGTTCGAAGCTTTCGAAAAGTCAAAGGCATTAGGTATGGAGCGCACGCGTCCACCCAGACTCTCGTTGATTTTGTTTTCCAGCGAAATCCTTCGTGAGCAGCAACGGACGTTTGGCGTGGATCCCTACCAGTACGGCGTTAAACCGAACGCAAATATGATCGATACGCTGCTGGCATATTCGGTTGAACAAGGACTGACACAACGGAAGCAATCTTTAGAAGAGCTTTTTCCCGAGGAGATTCTCGTAGCCGAGGAAAAGCTTTGACGAAGTTGGCGCGTGCCAGTTAAAAAGTCCGAGGAGGGTAATCTTCGATGGGGCCATATTTCACCGAGGAAGAAGAAAAGTTTCGCGCCAAGGCCCGCCTATGGCTGGAAGCGAATTTAGCGGACGGTCGCTTTCGGCTGGCGGCCGGGGAGCCGGACGAAAAAAACGAGTCCGAGTGGGTCGCCGCGCAGCGCGCGTGGGATCGGCGGCTGTATGAAGGAGGGTACGCTGGGTTAGCGTGGCCGAAGGAATACGGGGGGAAAGGCGCCAGCGTTATCGAGCAATTCATCTTTGCCGAGGAAGCAGCGCGCGCGGGCGCGCCGGGGGGCCTGAACAACATGGCGCGCAGCTTGATCGGTCCGTCGATCATTCGTCATGGGAGCGATGAGCAAAAGAAGCGATATCTGCCGAAGATTCTCTCGGCTGAAGAAGTCTGGGTTCAAGGCTTCTCGGAACCCAACGCCGGATCCGATCTGGCAAGCCTGCAAACGCGCGCTGAGTTGGTCGGCGACGAGTGGGTGATCAACGGGCAAAAGATTTGGACCAGTTACGGGCATCACGCAGACCGGATGCTGTTATTGGCGCGCACGGAAAAAACCGATCCCCCCCACAAGGGAATCAGTTGCTTTTTGCTCGACATGCATAGCCCTGGTTTGACCGTGCGGCCGATCCGCCAGCTTACCGGAAAAACGGGTTTTTGCGAGGAGTTTTTTGACACCGTTCGGGTACCGAAAGAAAACCTGCTGGGGCCGCTCAATGGAGGTTGGGGAGTAGCGATGACGGCGTTGGGCTATGAGCGATCGGTTTTGAACGCGGGACGGCATCTCGTTATGGACCAGTTCTTACGCCGTTTGGTGGCCGAGGCCGGCGATCGGTTGGCGCCGGAGGGAGAGGGTGGAGCATTATTTTTGGAGCGCTTGGGGCGCGCGTATGCTGCAGCGTGGGGACTGGGGTATCTCCAATATTATTACGCGAGCCGGTGGGCTCAGGGCGCCCCTCCGGGGTCGGAGAGCTCGTTGCTGCGCTTGACCTGGGCGCTCGCCTATCAGGAGACGGCTGAACTGGCGGTCGATGTGCTTGGGCCGCGCACCCAGATCGCGTATGGGCCGGAGTCGCTGGATGACGGCGAGTGGCTTTTTCAATATTATTCTTCCCGCTCACGCGGTATTTCCTCAGGGACTCTGGAGATACAGCGCAACGTTATCGCGGACAGGATACTGGGCTTGCCGAGGAGGTAAGGGACCGATGCGATTTGATTTGACCGACGAGCAAAAGATTCTGGAGAAAAACGCGCGCGATTATTTTTCCAAGAGATATACGCGCGAGGTGTTGCGCGGGTTCATCAGTCAGCCGGTATTTGATCGGGCGCGCTGGCAGGAAATCGGCGGGCAGGGGTGGTTGGGCGCTTTGATCGAAGAGAAACACGGCGGATTGGGATTGAAGCTGGGAGATATTTTTCCACTGTTGCGAGAGGCGGGACGGACTTTGGCGCCCCTGCCGTTATGGGAATCGGCGGTGGTAGCGCCGCTAATGCTCAAGGGGCAAAAGGACCATAAAACGCGCGGGGAGATACTACGGGCTCTGGCGGATGGTCGCGGGGTCGCCGCGGTGGCATTATATGAGGAGGCGGACGCGGTCGAGCCCGTGAACCTCTCCCTGCGAGCCCGGCACGAAGGCGACGGATATAGAT
>JBOHVR010000175.1:0-3870 GCA_050735755.1 Binatia bacterium | reverse complement strand
GTACCGACGTTGATGTCGAGAACGGTTAACTCGCCCGCGTCGGCGGAAAGCAATCCGGCGGCCAAGCGGATGAGCGTGGTCTTGCCGGCGCCGTCCGGCCCCACGAGAGCGCTAAGCGTAGCGGGAGCAGCTTCGAGGGAAACGCCGTCGAGCGCTTTAACGACTTCGCCGGTCTCGCGATAGAACGTTTTGCGGATGTCGCGGCCGAGAAGAACGGGCCTATTATCTCCGGCGGTGCTCACCGTTGGTTCTCTTTATGAAGACAAGGAGACAAGGAGACAGGGAGACAAGGAAAAATTAAACACAAACCGATGAAAAACCATCAGCGTGGCGCGATGAGCCAAGACTGAGGTCTGTTGATCATGGAGACGAGCATCCGTAGGATCTCGTCATAGTTTTGATACAAGGGTGTCGTGCGATCATCATCTAAGTAGCGACACGACACGGCGAATTGCAGCCAAACCTGCGTTTCGGCAGCTTCGCCTTCGGCGTCCGAAAGTTTGGAGATGAATGCCGCCTTATAGCGGCGCTTTCTCCAGGCTTCTGCTAGATTCGCGCAGACCGAGCGTGAGGAGCGCCGGATTTGATCAGTTAGGGAGTACGTTTCCTCTTTAAGAAACTTCTTCGTGGCCTCGAAAATCAACATGGCTGCATCGAATGCCTTCTTGTACACATCAAGATCAGTGCGTTGCTGGATCTTCATCTCTTCCCCCCTTTTCTCCTTGTCTCCAAATCTCCTTGTCTGTCGTCTTTCGCTATCTCCCTGTCTGTCTCTCGCTCGTTGTCTCCCCCTATCTCCCTGTCTCCTTGTCTGTTCTCATCCAGCGGCAGGTACACGCTTGCCGGCATGCCGAGACGCAACTGGTCCGAAGGATCTTTTACAAACACGCGGACTTCGTAGACAAGACTCGTCCGCAGGTCCTGGGTTTGCACGGTTTTCGGCGTGAACTCGGCGACGGGCGAGATGAAGCCGACCCAGCCGTCGAAGCGCCGGTCCGGGAAGCTGTCAACGACCACCGACGCCGCCATTCCGGGATGCACCTTGCCCAAGTCAGGCTCCCCTATGTACGCACGGACCCATTTTGGATCGGTGATCGCGAGCGAAAAAACGGGCTTCAGAGGTGAGGCCATCTCGCCCGGCTCCATGACGCGCGTGCGCACGACGGCATCGATCGGCGCCAATAATTGCGCGTCCATTAGTTGCTGTCGCAGCAATGCCAGTTGCGCTTCGTTGGCGCGCAGCCGCGCCTCGTTTTCACCGATCTCTTCTTTGCGCGGCCCCGCGACGGCCAGGTCCAGCGTTTTCTGATTGACTGCAAGCCTCGCTTCTGCGACCTGCACGCTGGTCCTGGCATTGTCGAGATCTTGCTGGCGCACCGCCCGGCCCGCGGAAATATCGAATGCGCTCTGCAAGCGCGTGTACTGCTGGCGCGCGTTGGCGACATCGGCTTTGGCGGAGTCGACGTTCGCGCGCGCTTGAGCGATTTCTTCAGGGCGGCTGCCGGCGTGAAGCCGTTGGACGACTTGCCGTTGCGCCGCTGCCTGAGCTTCGGCCTGAGCCACCTGAGGTGCGAGGCGGCTCGTGTCGAGCCGGGCGAGCAGTTGACCTTGGCTTACGCGGTCGCCTTCCTGGACCAGCACGGCGGCAATGCGCTCGCTGTTGTTAAACGACAGCTCTACCTGCCGCAGATCTAAGTTTCCGTGCAGCACGAGTTCCCGTGCCGCGGTCTCGCTACGAGTGAACCACCACGCCAGAGCGGCCGCGGCAACCACCCCGAGCACCAATACTGTCAGCGCCATTCGTTTCATACGTTACTGGATGAACTGAACCAGCCGCCGCGAAGGGCGTCTTTCGGCCCGGTCAGTTGATTTTCCAACCCCCTCCGAGAGCTTTGTAGAGAGCAACCAGATTTGATGCCATCGTGGCCTCGCTTTGAGCCAGATCATTTTCCGCCAGGAGCAAAGAACGTTGGGTGTCCAGGACGTTCAGAAAATCGTTGAGTCCCCTGACGTAAAGCTCGTTGGCCATCTCCACCGCGCGGCGATTTGCCGCGACCGCGTTTACAAGAGAGCGGTAACGAGCCTGCTCGCGGGAATAGTTGACCAGCGAATTTTCTACGTCCTCGAGGGCAGTCAGGATAGTTTTTTCGTACTGCCTGAGCGCTTGCTCCTGCTGCGCGTTGCGTATCTCGATGTTGGCGCGAATTTTTCCGGCATCGAAGATGGGCCAGCTAATCGTCGGACCAATCGACCCGAAGCGGCTGCGACCGGTAAACCAATCGCTCGCGCTCACGCTCTGCAAGCCCGCCGCCCCCGTGAGGGAAAATTTCGGGAACAAGTCCGCCGTGGCGGCGCCAATCTCGGCCGTTGCCGCGGCGAGTTGCCGCTCCGCGCGGCGGATGTCGGGGCGCCGCCTGAGTAGCTCCGAAGGAAGGCCAACCAGCACCTCAGAAGGCAGCGACGGAATCGGCGCTTCATTTGCCAGCTCCGACCAGAGCGCGCCCGGCTCCGAGCCGAGGAGCACGCCGAGCCGGTGTGTCACCTGCTTCAAAGAGCTTTCTAGAGTGGGGATCTGGGCGGCAGTGGTATTGGCCTGGGCCTCGGCTTGGGCCACGTCCAAATCGTTTGCGAGCCCGGCTTGAAATCGCACCTTTGTCAAATCCAGAGTTTCCTGTTGCGCTTTGAGATTGGCGCGCGCCACCGCGAGCCGGCGCTGGAACCCGCGCAGGTCGATGTAGTTTTTGGCCACGTCGCCGAGCAATGTAACAAGGGTGTCGCGGCGATCCTCCACGGACGCCTCGACCCTGGCGTCAGCAGCTTCGACACTGCGGCGCACGCCGCCGAAAACGTCGATCTCCCAGCTCGCATCAAATCCGGTCTTATAGAGACTTTGTTCCAGGCCGGCGCCTGATGAAGGCGCCGCAACCGCGCCTTGAGAGGGCGATCCCAGGGCATTTTGACTCGCACGATTGCGCGAGTAAGAACCAGAAACATCTGCAGTGGGCCAAGCGTCTGCCGCGCTGACCGCGCGCGCGGCGCGGGCCTCGCGAATGCGCGCCTCGGCCAGCCTCAGATCCAAATTGGACTGAACCGCGCGCTGGACAAGCGAATTCAGCAACGGATCATCGAAGGCGGTCCACCAGCGGGTAAGCTCGGCGGCTCGGGCAACGATCCCGGGCTCCTGCGCTTCCGTCCATGCCGAGGGGACGGGAAGATCGGGGCTTTGATAATTGGGGCCGACGGCGCAGCCTCCAGCCAGCACAGTCAAAACGACCGATGCGGATCGCGCGGTTGTGATTAACTTATGGCGCATGGCTTCGTTCCTTTCGCAGCGGATCATACTTTGATCTGGCCGCATCCGTGATCACGCCCTCAAGAACAACCGTGATGATGGTGGCGAAGCCAGTCTTTGGCGTGAGGCCGAGTTCCGCCATCTTGGGCGGATTCATAATGGCTTCTGTGACGCCAAGAAGAATCTCGATCATCAATTTGCTCGGTATATCTTTGCGGATGAACCCGGCGCTGCGTCCTTCGTCGAAGATCTTTCCGAAATGACGCTGGATCAAGTCACGCCGCCGGCTTTGCACTAAATTGAACATCTCAGGCGCTTCCCGCCGGATGTCGCGCACAAAAGGAGGCTGAATCTCTTCCGTGTGTCTTTGCAGACAGGCAAGCAATTGGCGCAGTGCGCCCAGCGCATCGGAACGGGACTGAGAGGTGATGCGATCGAGGTCCGCCTCGACGTGGCGAAACTTATCGAGAAGCACCGCGCGTAGAAGGGCCTGCTTGCTCGGAAAAGACGCGTAAAGCGTCTTCTTGCTCATGGCGAGTTCCTCGGCGAGATCATCCATGGTGACCCTGCGGAAGCCG
>JBOHVR010000174.1:0-8002 GCA_050735755.1 Binatia bacterium | reverse complement strand
GGATTTCAATATGTTTTTCTCTTCCTTCGTGATCTTCGTGTCCTTCGTGGTGGTATACTCCGGATAAAGTACCAACAGCGTGAGACACTGCACTAGACACGTTGCTGAAAACCCTTTCGGAGTCCTTCGACGGGGCTCAGGACGAACGGACGGGACTTGAATTGTTGTTGATTTTCCGTACTGCTGAGCCTGACGAAGTATGAGGTTCTCGAAGCATTCCTAATCTTTTTCAGCATCCCCACACTGTCCCCTCTCCCCAATTGAGTCCCAACGGGGAGAGGACAAAGGGAAAGCGGGCCGGTCTAAACGACATTTATTAACCTGAGGAGATTTCTATGGAAGAAAAGCTCCAGCTCACAGACAAGCTCAGCGCCTACATCGCTGGCGAGCGCGCGCAACAACTGCCCCGCGGGATAGTCCAGCGCGCCAAAACCCATATCCTTGATACTTTCGGCGCCATGGTCTCAGGGTCCCTGTTGAAGCCAGGCCGCGTCGCCATTGATTTTGTCCGCGCTCAAGGAGGACCACAAGACGCAACAGTCGTAGCGACCAGCGTAAAAACAGGTCCGATTCTGGCCGCGCTGGCCAATGCGATGACGGCTCACGCGGACGAGACCGATGACGCCCATTTTCCTACCGTGACCCATCCGGGGTCGGTCATCCTTCCCGCGGCGTTGGCGATAGCCGAAAGGGAGCATCGTTCCGGTCAAGACCTCATCACCGCGGTCGTGCTGGGCTACGACGTAATGTGCCGCCTGAACAAAGCGCTCGATCGCGAGTGGATGAGCCAGCGCGGCATTCACGCCGGATCCATATGCTCGGTTTTCGGCGCCACCGCCGCGGCCGGCCGCCTGCTGCGGCTCGGCGAGCAGCAAGTCCGCTACGCTTTGGCATTGGCAGGAACACAGGCATCGGGGATCAATACATGGCGGCAAGACCCGGAGCACATCGACAAAGCCTTCTGCTATTCCGGCGCGCCGGCGCGCAACGGCGTAACCGCAGCCCTCATGGCCCAGGCAGGATTCACCGCCACTTCCACGGTATTTGAAGGCGAGGAAAACTTCTTCCGGGCATTCTCCGAGCGTCCGCGGCCTGAGGAGCTACTCAAGGAGCTGGGGGCGCGCTATGAAATCTCGGATACGAGCATCAAGAAATACCCCGCCGGACAGCCGATGCAGGCGACCCTAAGCGGTTATTTTGCCCTTGTTAAAGAACATGGCATCAACGGCTCCAAGCAGATCCAAAGAATTGTGGTGCGGCTCCCGGACACACAGGCTCGCACGATCAACGATCGCCACATGCCTGACGTGAATTGCCAATACCTGCTCGCCGTTGCCATGCTAGACGGCAAAATCGATTTTCAAAATTCTCACGATTTCGCGCGCATGCATGACCCGCAAGTGCTAGAGTTAAAAAAACGCGTCGAGATCAAGGCGGATCCCGAGTTGACCAAGAACTTTCCCGCCGTGCGCTCCGCGATCGTCGAGATCTTCACGTCCGATGGGCGCCACTTCGAGATCCTCGTGGATCGCCTGCCGGGAGCGCCCTACAATCCTCTTTCCGCCGAAGAGGTCGAGGAGAAATTTCTCTCATTAAGTGCTCCAGTGTTGGGAGAAAAGCGCTGCCAGTCTGTAGTGCAGGCGGTAGGGGGTCTCGAAGGCCTTCCTAACATGGCCGACCTTGCAGCTTTACTCAGGACGTGATTTGTTGGGACAGGGAAGCCCATAATGAGGATTTGGAGGTGTTTATGAGAATTCACGTTTTACGGGCATTGGCGGTGGGCGCGCTCCTGGCTAGCTTTTCCTTCACCACCGCAGTCCATGCTGCGTCAGCGACGCCCGCCCTGCTCAAAGCAAAGCAGGACGCCGAAGCCAAAGGTTTTATCTTCGAAACCAGCCGCGCCGAGATCATCGCCAAAGCCAAAAAAGAGGGAAAACTTCGCGTGCTGTCATCTCTGGAGGCCGAAACCCTAAAGCCTATGGCAGAGGCCTTTAAGAAGAAATATCCATTTATCGATATTCGGGCAGAAGAAATCGCCGGCACGGACACGTATCAAAGAATGATTCTGGAGATGAAAGCCGGCACGGGCACCGGTTGGGACGTGAATTATCTCACGACGGATTTCTACGATGACTACCTACCCCATCAAAAGAAATTCGATGTACTAGGCATGGCACGACAAGGCGTACTGCGAATCCCCGTAGGAATGATAGACCCGGTAAACCGCAACGTAGTATCCTATACCACCAGAACCCAGGTTGTAGCGTACAATAAGAAGCTGATCTCGGAGGAGAAAGTCCCGAGTGGATGGGAGGATTTTCTCAAGCCGGAATTTAAAGGAAGGAAATTTTTGGTCGACATCCGGCCGCAGGAGGTAGCAAACCTGGTTCCGGCCTGGGGGCTCGAGAAGACGTTACAGTTTGCGCGGGGGATAGCGGCGCAGAACCCCATCTGGATTCGAGGACATTCCCGCGTGATCGCGGCGATGGCTGCGGGAGAATACGCCATGCTTCTCGGGGCTAATTTGAACAGTACAAAGAGGGCCATCGACAAGGACAAGACTAAAAGTCTCGCCTTTAAGCTTACTGAACCTATTCCGCTCCGAATCGGCGACCATGAGGCTGTTTACGCTAAAGGCGACTCTCCCTATGCCGGCCTTTTGTGGTTGGAGTTCATCGGCGGTCCCGAGGCCCAAGAAATAATCGAAAGGGAGTACAATGGCTCAGTTTTCTTCCCCGGCACAACCGCCCATCAAGCAGCCCAAGGTAAGAAGGTTTCTCTGGTGGCCTGGGAACACGCTCCCAAGCTTGAAGAGCTGCAAAAAAAGGTGTTTGAGGCGTACGGTTTCCCCAAGGCGGAACCGGTGGGAAAAAAATAATCGCGTCTCGCGCCGCTCTGCTATGTCACCCCAAGCCCCGAAAGCTGGCGAAACTCGACCGGAGGATGCTTCATGAAGCTTCGTTATTTGACCCCATTTGCGCTCGTAGCGCTGCTGTGTGCTCCCTGGCTGGCAGTTCCGATTGCCTATTCTGCCCCGGCAAGTCCTGCCTTACTCAAAGCAAAACAAGCGGCTGAGGCCAAAGGCTATGTCTTCGAAAACAGCCGCGCCGAAATAGTCGCCAAAGCAAAAAAAGAAGGCCGACTGCGCGTTCTGTCAACGCAAAGGAACTTGAAGCCCGTGTCCGAAGCCTTCAAAAAGAAATATCCCTTCATCGATCTACGCGCAGAGGAAATCCAGGGAACCGACACCTACCAGCGCATGATCCTGGAAATGAAGAGCGGTACAGCGAGGGGTTGGGATACGAACTATCTCGCCGCAGACTTCTACGACGAGTACCTGCCGCACCAAAAGAAATTTGACATCCTGGGCATGGCCCAGCACGGGGTCCTGCGCATCCCGCCGGAAATGATCGACCCGGTAAACCGCAACATTTTGGCTTACACCACGAATACCCAGGTTGTGGCTTACAACAAAAAACTAATCTCCGAGGACAAGGTTCCCAGCGTCTGGGATGACTTCTTGAAGCCGGAATTCAAAGGGAGAAAATTTCTCGTTGACATTCGCCCCTCCGAGGTTGCAGCTTTAGTTCCTGCTTGGGGTCTTGAAAAGACTCTACAGTATGCCAAGGCGATAGCAGCCCAAAACCCGGTGTGGATCCGCGGTCATTCACGAGTTCTCGCGGCGATGGTTGCGGGAGAATACCCGATGCTCCTCGGAGCTAATTTAAACAGCACTAAGGCGGCCATGGATAAAGACAAAACCGGGGCCCTGGCTTATAAGGTCGTTGAACCTATCCCGCTTCGAATCGGCGACCATGAAGCTGTCTTTGATAAAGCCGCCTCTCCCTATGCCGGTCTTTTGTGGCTTGAGTTCGTTGCCAGTCCCGAAGCCCAGAAGATCATAGAAGGCGATTTTGAGGGTTCGGTTTTCACGCCCGGCACAATGGCCCATCAAATCACCCGCGGAAAAAAATCTTCCTTGGTCGCGTGGGATTACGCCCCGAAGATGCAAGACATTCAGAAAAAAGTCTTCGAGGCGTATGGTTTTCCCAAAGCTGAAGGCCAAAAATAGTCATTGAGGAAGGAGCAATACCATGTTGGATACACAACTCAACCTCGACCGATCAGCGCTTCTCTTGCTCGACGTGCAAAAGGGTTTCATGAGTCCGGAGAGTCCTTTCATTCAATCCGGTCTCATGCCCTCCATAGCTAAGGACCGCGAAGAATTTATTGCCAACGCCCAAAGCGTGCTGAACGCGATGCGACAGGCGGGCAGGCCGGTTTTTTATATCAACACCGCCTTTCGTGCCGATAAAGCGGATTGTTTCCTTTCGCCTGCTTGGAAGAAATGCCTTTCTCAACATCCCCAGGCTCTCGTAGAAGGTAGCGACAGCGCTGCCGTCATCGAAGAACTTAGACCCAAAGAAAGCGACTTTGTCATTGTCAAAAAAGGCCATAGTGGATTCCAGTTCACGCACCTGGACAGGGCGCTGGCCGATTTAAACGTCGAAACCTGCGTAGTTGCTGGGAACGTTCTGAGCAGCTTGGAAGAGACCCTAAGACAGGGCGCTGCGCTCGGTTACGAAAATATTCTGATATCTGACGCCTCATTTCCCCTATGCTTCCCTCTTCTCAAAACTCTGACCAGTAGGACTTTTAACGTCACCACGTCGGAGTTTTTGCAATGGACGGCGCTTCCGCGGCCAGTGGCAGCAGCGAGGCAGCCAATACGGCCATGTCTTCTGATCATCGATATTCAAAATGATCTTATTCACCCTGACGGCGCCCATGTTCGGTATAGACCGAACAAACTAACTGATGCCCAAAGGGAAGAAATTATCGGCAATAACGTGAAGCTATCGGAATTGATCCGGGCCAAAGGCTTTCCGGTAGTCTATATCAAGAGCGTTCGTGGCAAGGATCGCTTGATAGACACCGCCAGCGCCAAGATGGGCATGAGGCAGCGGGACCTGGACTATCGTACTGACGGAACATGGGGGGCTGAAGTGGTGGATGAATTAAAGCCGCAGTCCTGCGATTATGTGATCGGAAAGCGCGGCCACAGCGCCTTCGGCACTACCCATCTGCATAGAATGCTGCGCAATCTAGGTGTCAACCATATCATTGTAACCGGCGGGTCACTTGTGGGTTGCGTGGCGGACAGTACGCGCGAAGGAGTGGGTCTGGGATACCAGATCACGTTAGTTCGGGATGCTGCGTACCCGCCCGAATTGAGAGAGTTGGGGACCGCAGCGCTAGCCACTCGGCTTGATGTACGGACGACTGAAGAAGTATTGGCGTGGTTGGAAAAAGGCGAGTTTAGAGTCGAAAGGAAAGCCGTCGGCTCGAACATGCCGTCAACTGCGGAACCCACGCAAGCTATCTAACGGATAACTTCAAAGCTCAGAGCACCTAAGCCCTCCCAAACAGCGGAGCTCGGGGGTTCGTTCATCCTGAGGGCAAATTTTCCTGTCTCGTGCGGAAATGATCACAGCTGCGAGGAACCCTCATGAAGGAAAAGATTTCTCTAACGGGGCAACTCAGCGAGTATATTGCGGGCGAGAAACCTCAACAGTTGCCCGAGTCCATTGTCGATCGGGCCAAAATTCACATTTTAGATACTCTCGGGGCCATCGTTTCCGGATCGCTGCTCAAACCGGGCAAGCTAGCTATCGATTTCGTCCGCGCTGACGGCGGCTTGCCGCAGGCAGGGGTCATCGCCACCGATATCAGAACAACCGCCGTCAACGCCGCCCTAGCGAACGGAGTGATGGCTCACGCGGACGAAACCGACGACACGCACTTCCCGACCGTCACCCATCCCGGCTCCATCGTGGTGCCGGCCTCATTAGCAATTGCTGAAAAGCAACGCTCCTCGGGAAAAGAATTTATCACGGCCGTCGTGCTGGGATACGATGTCCTGTGCCGGATCAGCAAGGCCCTGGACCGTAAGTGGATGCAAGAAAGATGCATTCACGCCGGCTCGATCAGCGCCGGCTTCGGCGCCGCCGCTGCGGCCGCGCGCCTGCTCAAACTGCCGGCGCAAAAAGTCCGCTATGCCCTGGCTTTCGCCGGCACGCAGGCTTGCGGCCTGACCACTTGGCGTGACGATCCTGAGCACATCGACAAGGCGCTGTGCCATTCGGGAATTCCGGCGCGTAACGGAGTCTCAGCCGCTCTCTGGGCGCGCGGCGGAATGACCGCGACGGAGCAAATTTTTGAAGGTCCGAACAACCTGCTCAATGCATTCGCCGAAACTCCCCATCCGGAGGAGATCGTTCGCGACCTCGGCGCGGGCTATGAAATCACCGACGCAGGGATCAAGGTTTACCCCGCGGGACAACCGATGCAGGCGACCCTGACAGGCTACTTTAGACTCGTGCAAGAGCACGCGCTGCAGCGCCAGGACATCAGCAAAATCATTGTTCGCCTGCCGGAGTCGCAGTCCCAGACGATCAATGATCGTCACATGCCGGATATCAATTGCCAGTACCTGTTGGCCGTGGCCATGATCGACGGCAAAGTCGATTTCCAGAACTCCCACGATTTCGAGCGCATGCACGAGCCGCAGGTTCTGGAACTGAAAAAACGAGTCGAAATCGCCGCCGACATTGAACTCACCAAAATACATCCGGCGGTGCGTTCGGCCATCGTGGAGATCATGACTTTCGACGGCCGCCATCACAAGACACTGGTGGACCGCGTGCCCGGGGCTCCCTACAATCCGCTGTCCCCCGACGAAGCCGAGGCGAAGTCTCATTCCTTGATCGCCCCTGTATTGGGAGAAGCGCGCGCGCATTCCGTGATACAGGCCGCGCGGCGCCTTGAAACTCTCACCGATGTCAACGAGCTCGCGGAGCTGCTTAGGACGTAAACGATATCCTCTGCGGCGTTTGACCTCCAATCCTCATTTCCTCTAAATTAAATCGTCAGACCGGTCAGTGTTCGCGCACGCCGATTCTCCCCGAGCTTGAAATGATTCGCGTTAGAAATCTCGCCAAGACCTACCACACTGAACATGAAGAAGTGGGCGCTGTGCGCGGCGTATCCTTTGACGTGTTTGAAGGCGAATTCTACACGCTTTTAGGGCCGAGCGGCTGCGGCAAAACCACCATCCTGCGCTGCATCGCCGGCCTGGAACGTCCGCAAGCCGGCGAGATTCAGTTGGGGCAAACGACCGCCTTTTCCGCCGACAGCGGCATCAACGTCCCTCCCGAAAAGCGCGGGACCGGAATGGTTTTTCAGTCCTATGCGATTTGGCCCCACATGACCGTATTCGATAATGTGGCATTCCCGCTGCGCGAGAGCTCGGAGCGGTTCACGCGCGCCGAAATTCGCGAGCGCGTTAACAGAGTCCTCGACCTCGTGCGCCTCAACGGCCTCAACGAGCGCGCCGGAGCGCAGCTTTCCGGCGGCCAGCAGCAACGCTTGGCCCTGGCGCGCGCTCTCGTTGCCGAGCCCAAGGTCTTACTCTTGGACGAGCCGCTCTCGAACTTGGACGCGAAACTACGCGGCGAGATGCGCGTCGAGTTACGCGAACTCCAACGCCGTCTGCAAATCACCACGGTCTACGTGACCCACGACCAGGTCGAAGCTCTCTCGATGTCGAACCGTGTCGCCGTGATGAGAGAGGGTCGAATTCTGCAGCTTGACTCCCCGCACGAGCTCTACCTGCGGCCGAGCGGCAGTTTTGTCGCTCGATTCATGGGCTCGACCAACTTGCTGCCGGGCACCCTCATCCGCGGCCAAGACCCGGCGTGGGCGGTCGAGACCGAGATAGGTACTTTCACCTCGGATAAAAGCAACGACGTGCGCGACGGCGACCGCGTTCTCTTAACGATCCAGCCGATCAATGTGATCGTTCATCATGAGACGAATCATGCCGGCAACATCGTCAAGGGAACCGTTGAGCTGACGGTCTTCTGCGGCGATTACGTGGATTGCCATTTTAAGGTGGGCACGCAGGTCCTTTACGCCCGGCAACACCCCTCGGTCGCGCCGC
>JBOHVR010000173.1:0-6193 GCA_050735755.1 Binatia bacterium | reverse complement strand
GCTCGCTATACGCCTCGTCAGCGTGCTGGTCCAGCGCGTGGGTCATCGTCCCCACCGCTTGGTAATCTGACAAATCGATGGGCCGTCGATCGTGATCCTGCAACGCCCATCGCGTCCACGTCCGATTCAAGGCATGCTGTAGGATCGAAAGCTGGTCCGGGTCATCGCCGACGTCGTTAACCAGCCGGGTCAACAGGACAGGCGCGATCTGCGCCCCGCCGACACCGATGGGTCCGCTAATTGCCAGGCGGCGTTCGTCACGCGTGAGCCTGGGAACCAAGTACTGCCCTTTGCTGACCGCTTCCGGAAGGCCGAAGAACTGAGCGCAGTCGCCGAGAAAATCGGAGCGCATGGTGAGAGCGATGTAGACGGGGAACTCAGATGGGTCGCGCACCGCCAACAGAAGGTTGACGAACGCGGTCGCCTCCTCGCTCGCGCTGGCCCCATCTCCAGATTGCGGAGCAGCGAGGGCGCGGTAGCGAAATAATTCCTCGAACTGATCGGCGACCACAAGCAGATTGGTTTCGGGGCTCAAACGCGCCTGCCCGTACACGTCCATAAGCCCCGCCTTACTCAGGCGCAAGCTGGTTTCGATAATGTCCGTTCGAGAAAAGCGCCCGTTGTCGGGACCGGTATAGACCACGCCGTCCCGCGCGAGGGCTTTCGCCATGGCGCGAATGGGGTTGTTGCCCGGGCGAAACTGAGCGACGCGCCACACCGTCCCGGCCTTTGCCATCAAGCCAAGGTGCAGCGCTGGGCGCAGGCCGCAGTTTACCAGTGATGACTTACCGGATCCGGAAACACCGACCACCGCCAGGAAGCGTGTCGCCGCCAGCTTGTCGACCATTGCGTCCACCTGACTTTCGCGGCCAAAGAACAGTTGCTCTTCGTCTTCGCGGAACGGTCGCAGGCCTGGAAAGGGATTGTTCCGGACAGTGGTCGTGTTCATCAGGTGGCACGCCCGGCGACAATCCTGCTGAGGAAAGCGCCGATCGCGTCTTCGGGGATGCCGGTCATGGCATTAATAAGGTTCGGCTCGCCGAGCCCGACGAGGAGTTCCTTGTCCTCGGTGCTGGGATCGGACAAATAGAGCGTTTCGGGCGGTAATGGCTGTTTGGAGCGGAGCGCTCGTATGCGTTTCAGCTCGTTCTGCTGATGGAACTTCCAGGCCTCATCGCCGGACCCGTAATAAAGGAGTACCGCATCGCAGTCCATCAAGAGCGTCTGATTGGCTTCCCTGACTTGCGCGGCATCTCCAACGAACACGGGAAGAGTGATGTCCGCCGATTCTCTCAGGAGCTTCAGCAGGGCTAGGATGTCCTTGCGATCCCTTGCGTCGCACAACACGTGAATCCGTTTCCGTACCCCTTCGCCGGCCCGCGCCTGATTCGGCTGCGGCTGCTGAAGCCGTTCCATCTTCGTCAGAACCGCATGGATCGCGCCCTTAAGCGTCTCCAGATCCCCGGTAATCAGATCCGCCCCGAACTGCGTCTCGGCGTCGTGGTGCAGCGCATCGATAAACGCCGCTTGGCCAGGGTGCTCCGACTGCGTGCCCTCGCGCACCCAGATCACGCGCTGGAGCGCGCCGCTTCGGCTGCGCTTCACCGCGGTCTCGTTCTGCAGCACGACAAGCGATTTCTGGCTCGGACCGTCGGGAACGAGGCCGTAGTTACTGCCGATCATGTGGATGGAGAAGTGGCACCGGGTCAGGAGCCCCTCCACGGCGGCGATATAGTCTCCTTCGTCCCGCGGCAGCGGCTTATCGGGTAAAACCGTGTAACCGAGACGTTTGAGTTCTGCCTCGATGATTTCGCGGGCCTGGCGACGGTCGCGGCTGCATTCGGCAAGATAGACTACCGGCTTGAAAGCGCCGTTGTTATTCAGCAGGATTGCTTCCGCCGAGTCGCGGGAACTCAAGCGGTCCAGGAGCAGCTTCATGTCCCATGCCAGTTTGGCGACCTTCCTCAGGAACTCTTGCTTCGACTTTTCTCCGTACGCGGGATCGAGCTCTCGCGGCGTGCGGTCGGAATCGAGCTCATAAAATTCGTATCCCAATACTTGGGACAGCACCGGCGGGAGAGCCTCCTGCCGTTCGACCGGAAGCTTCAATACTTTGAAGACCCGGCACTTGTTATCATGCACGACGATGCCGCCCGTCTGCTGCGCGGCAGCGCAGAACTGTTCGATTTCCTTGGCGCACCATTCGGAGTTGAGGTATCTCGGGGTCAGGATAGAGACCAACGCGGCGGTCTTGGGAAACTGCGCGATGATTTCTTCCGAAAAGACGTCATTCCCGTGCAGCTTGTTGTCCCTCCAGATGTCGGCATTGCCGCCAAGGCGCCCCGCAAGCAACTGCTGCAGGGCTTCATGGAACAGCGTCACCCAACCGTCTTTCTCAGTGGGCAAAGGTTGATTATCGATATGGGCGTAGCTGATAAAGGCGTGTCGCTCGAAGGGCATCGACCGGCGTTCAATGTCAGGTTTACGATAAAGATACTGCAGATGTGCTTTTATTTAAGGAACTAAAAGCTCCATACTGCACTTGCGAGAAAATGTCCACCGGATGAGGGGATTAAGGTAACCAGTTCAAAAATCGCTTCGTCGCCTCGATTCGCTGACTTCAGTGGTCCGCTTCCTTGAAAGCAGTGGTCCCTAAAGTGAAATCGAACAGAGTTGCCCAACTTCGCAGCGTCTGAACCTGGAATTTATCGGCGCCCAGGCCTTGTCTTTAATACTAGCGGATGTCTCACGAATGGCGACCAGGTCAGACTTCTCTGACTCGACTATCTGAGCACGCGATTCGGGGCCGAGTCTGCAGTTCGGATTACCGAAATCCATGAATTTTGCCTCCATCCATCTGGCAGCCGTCAATTGCTGCCAGCCCATGTAAGGCTGTGGTCTGTCGTAAGACCTGATAAGATCGATTCTGTACTCGTCAGCACGACATGACAGACAGAGGAAAATGTCCATGCTCCACCGAAACAGGTTTATGGTTGTTCTTACGTTGTGTGCGTGTGCTGGAGTCAGTTTGATTGCGACTCCGGGTTGGGCTGATCTGCAAAAATATGTCCGCAAGCCTGAGGCTGAGTTCGAGTGGAACCTGAAAAACAAGATCGACAGCGAGCAGTCCGGAGACCGGATTTACGATCTCCACTTCGTGTCACAGATTTGGCAGGAGAATAAATGGCAGCACCAATTGCAAGTCTACCGGCCTTCAGGTGTCGCACCGAACTCGACAATGTTCTTATGGGTCACGGGCGGCTCGGCGAGGCCCGAGTATCTTTGGTTGGGCATGGAACTGGCCCGAAAGATCAGGGCTCCGGTTGCGTTTCTCTATCATATTCCGAATCAGCCGTTACTCGAGGGCAACCTCCGCGAAGACGATCTGATCGCCGAGACATTTGTCCGTTATCTCAATACCAAGGATGAAAACTGGCCTCTGCTGTTTCCGATGGTAAAGAGCGTCGTCAAGGCCATGGACGTTTTGCAGGCGTTCGGCAAGAAAGAATGGAGCGAGCCGATGGATAAGTTCATCGTCGCGGGCGCGTCCAAGCGTGGTTGGACGACGTGGCTCACAGCTACCGTTGACCAGCGGGTCGGAGCGATTGCCCCGATGGTCATCGATACGCTCAATATGCGTGAGCAGATGCCGCGGCAGCTCCACGCGTTTGGCGCCTATAGCTCCCGGCTTGCGCCCTACAGCAGCCGAGGACTGCTGCCGATACCGGAAACACCGGAAGGTCAGCGCCTCCTGAGCATGGTCGATCCCTGGGCGTACCGCGACAGGTTGACCCTGCCCAAGTTGATCATCAATGGAAGCAATGATTTTTACTGGGCCACTGACGCTCTCAATCTGTATTGGAACGGAATCCCGGCCGACAAATGGGTGCTTTATATCCCCAACGCCGGCCATAACCTGAGACGGCAAGACCGGCCTCAGCCGGATCAGTTGAACGATCTTATCAACGGCCTTGCCGCCTTCTCACGCCATCAAATGAGCGGCACCCCCATGCCGAACTTGAGCTGGAAGCATGAAAGCGTGAGCGGCAAGCTGCGCCTAACCATCGCCGCGACGCCCGCGCCTACAGGCGCAAGGCTGTGGATTGCGCAGGCACCGACGATGGATTTTCGCACTGCGAAATGGAGCCCGCAGGAAATGATCTTGACGACCGGAAAGATTGTCGGCGAAGTGACGCCGCCGGCCAAAGGGCATCTCGCTTTTTTCGGCGAGCTGGATTACGACATCGACGGCCTGCGATACCGCCTCTCTACTCAGGTGAGGATGACAGATTAAAAATGGGTCTCGCGGTTGCCGGCTCATCCTTGACCGCAACCCTTCTTGATTACGTTAAGTTATCTAGAGCGATGCGAAAGTCGGAATTGCCTATCTTTAAAATCGACCAGCAGTTGCCGGAAACCACGCTGAAGCGGTTGGTTTTAACGCGCCCCATTAGCCAGTCGGCAGTAAGCAGGAGGCAGTCGGCAGAGCGTCTTGCAGGTCCACCAAAGTTCGCAATTCTTCGACCACTTGCTCTTGAGCAGCTTCTGGAAGAGATTCGCTCATCTTTGCCGCTGTTTCCGTAGATTTACTCATAATAACGGTATTGTATCAGTGCGGGTTTGAAGATTACATGCTCGTGCCCGCCGGCGGGATAGCCCGGTCTGCGCACCGGCGTGGCTCACTGGGTTGAATCACCGCATGATTAACTCCATTCACTGCACTTCATGCGGAGAATATGGATATTATTCGCCGCACTCAGCCCTGGGCACTTTCGACCGCGCTTTTAGCAAACTCGACGGCGAAAGGAAAAGCAAGCTGCAGGGATTATACTGCCCCCGCCGTTACCGTTACCTGTTCTCTTACGCCTTCGACCCAGTTTGTGCTGTTCGGTAGTACGGTCGACACGGCGCGAAAACGGTAAGCTTCCGGATTGCGGACGCCCGGAGGAGTCTTGCCATAGTCCCGCAGCTCCCGTGCGCCTCGCAGCAATATCCGGCGGGCTCTAATGATGCTTATATCCCCCGAGGTGAGATTTTCCTTGGTCCGGTCCAGGATCGGCGTGGGTCCCTCGTTTTCCTGGCAGCATTTATCCTGAAGATTGACCCCTGAGATCCCCAACCGCCGCGTCTTGTGCGTCTCCCAATTAATCAGATAGTCGTTTGACCTTGCCGCCCTGGGCTTGATGAAACCATAGGGGTTGTTGTCCTCAGGGAGGTACGTTTCCTCATCGTAGTACCGGGGCTTTTCTTTGGTGGTCTCCATAATGCGGCGGCTTGGAAACCAACGAAAATACCACTTGACGCAGCTCTCGTCGTCGACCGGAATCCACATTCTCCCTTCGCGGGTATCGCCGCCTGGCGGCATCGTGTAGAACGGCAGCAAAAACTGGTTCACGCGCCACAGGCTCTTATCCTCACCCATGGCTCGCCTGGCTCCGTACATGAAACCCGCAGGCGTATCGATGAATTCTATACGCTCCGGCGTCCTCGCCCCTGACTTGCTGGCAAATATTTGTTGCGCCGGTTGATGCTGGCGGCTGATCTCATCATCTGCCAAGTCATAGGGAGAATGCAGCCACATGACATGAGTGGGATCGATCCCACCTTCTAAAGCCTGCAGGTAATTACATTCCTGATAAAACGGGCGAAAGCTGCGCTGGTCGGGTGGGACCATGGTGAACTCGAACTCCGGCAAAGAAGGCAGCTCTTTCGATGGACCCATGTAAGTCCAGATCACGCCTCCATGCTCAGCGCAGGGATAGCCCGGATGGCGAATCAGGTCGGTGAATTGCTGCTCCGGAGGCACGTTGGGCATTTCCATGCATGCTCCAGTAGGCGCGTATTTCCAGCCATGGTAGGGGCAACGAACCCCGTCATCCTCAATCCGGCCAAAGTACAGGGGAGCGAGACGATGAGAGCAGTAGGCGCCGACCAAACCCACTTTGCCCTGACGGGTGCGAAAAAGGACTAGGTCTTCGCCGAGCAGTCTGATTCGTCGAGGTCGGCCGCCGGGTTCTTCAAGAAAAGTCACCGGTATGACGGGAATCCAGTACTGGCGAAACAGGTCCCCCATGAGTGTGCCGGGACCTACTCGGGTTATCAGTTCGTTTTCCTCGGCCGAGAACGCCATTCCTAAACTTTGCATCTCTTGAGTCATTTGAGCCACTTGTAAACCCTCCGTTCGGTGAAATCC
>JBOHVR010000172.1:0-5775 GCA_050735755.1 Binatia bacterium | reverse complement strand
GAGCAAACCACGGACGGCATAACGCCGGGGGATGACGTGGCGGTTAAAATCTACCAGATCAGCGAAGCTGTCGGCCGGGGCTTTCCGGGAATCGCGGTGGTTTAAGCAGTCATAAGAAAGCCCCCGCAGATTCCCGCCCGCGGGGGCCTTAAGAGGAAGAGGATGATATCTTTTTCTAGCCTTCCAAACGGTTCAAAGTCAACAGGGTTTCAAAACAAGGGCGGCTTGAATGGCCGGAGGTAATGGTTTTGGTCATACCACGACCAAAAGGGCGCTCAAATTGCCGTTAACGGCTTTTCTCAGGCATGTTTGAAGGGTGTCGCAACCCGCTTTGCGGGCTTGAATTGAACGGCGGCAGGAAAGACCGGGCTTTCTGCGGTGATCACTGCCGGCTTACCTATCATCACTTGAAGCGAGTCGCGGAGCTTCTCTTTCCGTTGCCGTTGACCCGTCAACTTGAGGTGCTTTCCAAGCTCGCCAGGGATATCGAGCAAGAGAAATCTCTTCGTGCTAAGTGCGCCTGAAGCGTGTTATAAAACAGCCATCATGCCCACCAAGAAGCCCACCAAAAAGACCTACACGATAACCGAGGCGGCAAAGAAACTCGGGGTCAAACGTCAGGCAGTGCATGAGGCAATCAAAAAAGGCCTACTCGAAGCCGAGCGTGGGGAGATCGTGCAGACTCGTGTTGTCAAAGTGACGGTTTCCGGATGGAAAATATCGGCTAAAAGTCTTGACGCTTATCGCGTCTCTGATCCTCACCAGAAGGCCGGAAAAAAAACTAGCTAACGCTTGACAGTCTAATATCAAGCAGGGTAGACTTAGGCCATCTTTCCAATAGGAGGGCCTATCATGGCTACACAAGTCTATCGTCAGGGGGATGTTTCAATCATGGCGGCAACGCGAAAGCCGAAGGGAGCGCGCGCCGTTAAGGGAGAGCCGATCCTTGCCCGCGGGGAAGTAACCGGCCACGCGCACCGGATCGTTGAGGGCCAGGTGAAGCTCTATCAGCTCGCGCAGGGGATTCTATACCTCCGGGTGCTCTCTGAGTTCGCCAAGCTCTACCACGAAGAGCATGAGGACATAGTGTTACCCAAGGGTGATTACGAAGTGAGGCGGCAGCGGGAATGGAATTTCAACAGCGCCGACACTTCCGCAGGGGAGGTGTGCTATGTCCGCCACGTCGAAGATTAACTTTGCCAAGCTCATACGCGAGCATGGGGAGAAATGGCAGCGGATTGCCTGTTCGAGTATTCCTGCGGACAGGCCGCGGGTAGAGCAGAGCGTTGCAGAGTTTTATCAGACTCAACTTAAATGTGAGGCGCCGCGTTGTATTTGGATTGATTCTCCGCGGCAAGTTAACCGGGCGGATAAAAGCACCGAGAGCGAAGAAAGAATGTTCCATACGCGGGATCTGATACGAGCAAAACTCGGCGCCGCAACGCAAGCGGGAAGGGCCTACTTTCAACAAGTGCCTCCAGAGCGCTTAGCGGAGCTCGAAAACGCAATCGGGCAGATTCGGCACCCATTGAATCTACACCAACGGGGTCGATGGTCTTGGCTTTGGCATCATACAAAAACCCCGGATGATGGGGAGCACGACGATCTCACGGGAATTGCCTTCATTGATTTCTTGATGAAAATCCCGCTCGACGAACTCCGGCCATCGGAGGAATTCATCAGGCTGATGCTGGCGCTCAAACCATGGATTTTCGTTATCGCGTCATGCAACGGCCTTTGGTATCGCAAGGGCGCGATCATCTTGATGGATACTCCCGAGATCCTGCGCATCGATGAGCAAGGCCGGCTCCATTGCGAGGACGGCCCGGCGCTCCGCTGGCGGGACGGGGTTCAATATCACTTCCTCCATGGCATCCGGGTTCCAGAGCAATACGTTTTCGCCAAACCCGATGAAATCAGTCTGGCGGATGTTGTTGAGGAGCGTAACGCCGAGGTTCGCTTGACGCTAATCAATAAGATCGGATTCTCCCGGCTTCTTGGAACCGTGCGTCACTGGACGATATCTGAGGCGAACGGGAACCGGCTTCTTGAGTTTCGAGTGAAAGGGACGCAGCTCGTCAGGGGCTTGCATGTCAAATGGCGGGATAAGACCGGGGAGAAAGAAACGATTATTCCGGTTCCAAGTCGAAGGTCCTACTTTGGCGAGGATTGCCCGGCTGATATCGACGACTGCGAGCAGGTAAGGCGCTGGACTCTCGGCTGGCCAAAGGATGCCCTAGCCGTGGCGGAGACATGATCATGAAAACACCCGCTGAAAAATCGATTGCCGGTATCCTGGGCCTTTTCTTGGGCGCGATTCTGTTATTTGGGTTTATCCAAGTCTCCAGCGTTGTGCTGCAAAAGCTCTGCGCTGTGACGGATCAAGTCAAATTGATGGGACGATAAATGCCGGCTGTAAGGACGTGCTTTCGATGCAAAGGGGAGAAGACGCGGCCAGCGGATCAGGTTGCACAGTTACCGTGTAATCACTGGATCTGTGAGCGCTGTCCTCTCCCTCCGCGGGCAAAGAGTAGCGGCGTTCGGTATGTATCCGATCTTTTGCGCTGCCCGATCTGCGAGGATGCGGTTGAGTAGTCAGCACGTGGCGCCGCACGGCTTCAGGATCAAGCTCAAGATGATGACACACCCACACGAAGGAACCCGGCGAGCAGTGATCGGAAAGAATCCAGTTTCGCGCGTCGGCTTTGATGGACTCCGGGCGATCGTCGGCCGTGCGATAGCCGACAAGATCATAAACGGCCTGCATCAAAACTGCGCGCCAAAGACTATGCTCGTACATCATTGGCGCGGAATATAGCATAGACGAACGGAACATGAAAAAGTTTAAAATCCTTGGCGGCAGACCAATTAGAGCACGTATAAAATTTTTTGACATTCAGGAAGAGTTTCTAACGCGTGCAAGGGAAGACAAAATAGCAGCCCATGTATTAGGCATGATTGAATTGAGAGAGTACGGGCTCAAGGTTCATCTATTCAAATCCCGTGGCGAGTGGTTTGCGGCCGTACTACCGCGTTCAAAGGGGCCGTTGAGCAAAGACTCGTACAAAGCCCGCGCAAAAGCAGTCAAGTCTCGACGTGCGCAAATAAGGTTGGTGAAAAAAGGGGGGAAGCATGAAGTTGACGCAATGGATTGACGCTCTCGTGCATTGGGTGGCGGCTCTCCCGGATTTCTATAAAGCGGCTCTTCTCGCTTCCATTCCTGCGTTTATAACCGCTGGTGCTGCGATTGTTTCCGTCTATTTGACCAACCGCAGGCACGAGCAGCGTCTTGCACGTCAGCTTAAGGCTGAACATGAGGAAAGGAAAGTTGAACGCGAAATGGCTTTGCGCAAACAGATTTTTTTGGATGCGACGGAAGCCCTAGTGGCGGGGCTCTCAGGTCTCAATAAGCACGCCGATCTGGGTCTAACGCGCGAGCAGTTGTATGAAGGGTTTGCCGACAAACGCGCGGCCATCGCGAAGGTTCACTTAATCGGCTGTGCAGATACCGTTAAAGCGGTACTTGCTTTTCAAAATGAGCTGACACTTGCAACGTCGCGGCTTACACTTCAGCGCGAGGTTTTGTTGAAAATGCAAAATCGCCTGAAAGGTTTAGAAGAACAAATCCATCAGTCGATTGCTGTGCGGTCAAAGTGGGTTGAGATAGCAGAGGATCTAGCGAAAACGGCAAATACAGATGACGAAAGGTGGAAGTTTATTAATACGAGATTTGAGGATGAGCAGAAAAAAATCGATGGGGCCTTTGCGCAGCACGATGCCATAGGCGAAAAATTTCAAGCTGACTGGCTGAATTTTTCTGCTGCATGCATACAGGAATCAACGCATGTAAGCCGGTTTCTCATTCCGGCTGTTGCGGCTGTACGTTCAGAACTCGGGCTACCCCTCGATATGGAACTATATCGAAAGAGTTTTGAGGAAAATCTCGAAACCCAGCAACAGGTTATCAGAGACTTTTTAGCCCGGGCGAACGATGAACTGTTTGCGAAAGGGCAGGAGTTAGAGCAGCGCGATTCTTAGAAGGGGGGAAAGCATGGCAATAACCAAGACCGCAGCGGGAACCTACCGCGTCGACTTCCGAGACCAGACCGGAAAGCGGCTGCGCAAGACATTCGAGACACTCAAAGAGGCGACGGCGTACAACAAACAATCGCACGGGGATATCTCAAAAGGCGACTTCGTGGCGCCGTCCGATATCACCGTCAAGGATATCGCCGAAGCCTGGTACAAACGGAAAAAGGACGCCGGCAGCTATCGCTATGGCACGCTTCACAATTGGCGGATCCACATTGACAAGCATGTCGCGCCTAACCTGGGAGAAAGTAGAATCCAGGCCGTTAGCGTTGAGGAGATCGAGAACGCCGCGGCCGCATGGGCTAAGGCTGCATCGTCGAAAGAAGCCAATAAAATCCTCACAACGCTGTCAGCAATCTTTAAGCTGGCACAGCGCTATGGACCGCTTCAGGGAAAAGCGAATGCTGCGCAATTGGCGGAGCGGCTCAAGTTATCGAATGAGGACGCCGAAGTTGAGGAGGTTTTGCCGGATCAGGTCTACTCCGAGGGTGAGCTTAAGAAGCTCATCCAGGCAACCGAGCCGGGGAGCTTCGAGCGCGCCCTGGTCATGGTACCGACGTTTACTGGTATGCGGATCGGGGAGGTTTTAGGGCTTACCTGGCCGTCAGTGGATTTCAAGGCCGGGGTTATCAACGTCCGGCTCAATCTGGTCGTTTCTGAGGGTGACAACGGCGTGGAACTTAAAGCCCCAAAGTCCAAGAAGAGCCGTCGGATATTGGATATGCCGCGGGAGCTGGCGCACGAACTCAAGCTCTGGAAGCTCAAGTGCCCGCCGAGTGAGAACGGGTTGGTTTTCACGACGCTTGCCGGGGGCTTCATCCATCGGAAGAACGCCGGGGAGATCTTCGACCAGATCATTGATCGCGCCAATGAGAATGGCTGGGAGCAGGATCAGGTCAAGCGGCTTACGTTTCACAAGTTGCGGCACACGTTCGCCTCCTTACTATTGTCCAAGGGTAAGGACATTGCCGAGGTGAGCCGCCTTCTAGGGCATTCGGATTGCGCGATTACGCTCAAGGTCTATAGCCATTTTGTCCCGCGCAAAACGAAGACGATGCAAGAGCTAGCGAGCAGTATCCTGTCATAAAGAGACAAGGGGGAGAGAGCATGGCAGACATAACGGATCTCGAAAAAAAGCGCTTAGAACAGCAGAAGAAAAAAGTTCTTGACATTATTTTAACCGACAAGGATCCAAACATAGATGTCATTTATCTTGATCCGTACCTCATCCTCTACGTCAAAGATGAGCGGAAGATCACGGTCACGCGGCTCGAGGAGGAGGGCATCATGAAAATATTCGAAGACAAGCCTACAAACTGAATGTGTCCACGATGTGTCCATAGCGCTAACTGATTTGAGCTTTTGTCAGGTAACTGATAGAGAAAAAACGTAGCAAAATCAAGCTCACGTGATCTGACAACACTTGATAAAAGCTGCTGCCTCCTTCTTCGGATCTGAGGGTTGGGGGTTCAAATCCCTCCGGGCGCGCCAGAAAGCCAATACCTTATGCGCCGCGCCTCTAAAGCAGCGCTCTACTGAGCGAACGACGTAGCGGGGGATTTTGAGAAAAGGACGTGGACCCTATCGTAAAAATCATCACTCAGGGCTTCGTATCTGTTGCCTTGTTGACGCTGCTTGCGATGGTCCTCATGATAGTCAGAAGAACCCGGCGCGGGGAAAAGA
>JBOHVR010000171.1:0-5608 GCA_050735755.1 Binatia bacterium | reverse complement strand
GTGAAGTCCGACGGTTCGATCTATTGGACAGATTCCTTCGGCGCGTTGTCGCATCCTTGGTTTGCCGGCGACGACGTGCAGCGCTATCTCGACTTCTGTCCGGTTTTCCGATTGTCACCGGACGGTTCGACTCCGGCCGCCGTCGCGGACGACTTTGAGAGCAACAATGGTTTGGCCTTTTCACCCGATGAGTCGCTGCTGTACGTCAACGATACCCGGACACGCAACATTCGCGTATTTGACGTTCAACCCGACGGCAGCCTCAAGAATGGACGCCTGTTTTACCAAATGGAAAAAGAAGGGAGCGGCCCCGATGGCATGAAGGTCGACATTGAGGGAAACGTCTATTGCCGCGGGCCAGGCGGAATTCATGTCGTCGATCCGAAAGGTAGGCTTCTGGGCGTCATCAAAGTTAACGATTTTAGCAACATGGCGTGGGGCGATGCGGACTGGAGGACTCTGTATGTCACCGGCCATTCCGAGGTTTACAGAATGCGGCTCAACATACCCGGAGTCCCGGTGTGAGGGAGGAGTTTCGATGCAATGGAAATTTGAGCTGGTTGCCGGTCCTTACAAGGGCCCAACGTACGGAGTCGCGTGGGATCGCAGTGGACTGCTATTCAGCGCCACCGCGGAAAATTCCATCTTGCGGTATGATCCAAAGAGCGGGTCGGTCACAGAATTCCGCAGGTATATGGCGGGCATCAAGGGATTGGCTTTAGATGCTGAGGGGAACGTTTACGGCTGTCAGTCGAGCTCGCGTCGTTTGGTGCGCTTCAACCGAGATGGATCGACTTCTCCAATGGAACACAAATTGGAAGGAAAATTCCACAACCATCCCTACGCTTTGGCTGCCGACGCCGGAGGGCATGTCTGGTTCAGCGATCCCGTTGATACTGCGCCGACCAGGGGCCCGCAGCTCCACGGCCCGCTGCCCCATCGTTCCGTGCTCCGATTGGAGAAGCGTCCGGACGGCGCCTGGCAGCTCAAGCGACTGACCTATGACACTCAGTCTCCCGGAGCCGTGCTGATTTCCCAGGATCAGCGAACTCTGTACGTGTCCGAAAACGCGGACACGCCGGAAGGAAAAAGAGAACTAAGAGCATATCCGATCCAGCAGGACGGCTCTCTCGGCGCTCATGTGGTGATGCACACTTTCGGCGCCGACCATCGGGGAATTCACCGGGGAATCTCCGGCATGTGTCATGACACCGAAGGAAATATTCTCGCCTGCGCCGGTTGGGCGAAAAGCGGGCCGGGCCCTCTGATTTATGTCTTTGCGCCGTCGGGACGCATCCTCGAAACGCACGTCGTGCCGGTCGATCAGCCGCTGATGTGCGCCTTCGGTGATGCGGACCTGCGCACGCTATACGTGACCACCCAGGGCGGGCATCTTTACCGCGCCGGCAACACCGAACGTCAAGGGTGGATTTTGAATGCAATCCGGCAAGGGTCTAAATCGAGCTAGGAGGAAATTTCATGAACGCTGCGCAAGCGATTAGCAAAATCCTGATTTCTGAAGGCATCCGCGTGGGCGCAGGAATCGGCGGGCAATCCGTGGAACGCCTCGCCAACGTCCTCGTAGCGGAGCCCGAACTCAACCTATGCTATGCGCGTCAGGAACGCGTCGCGATCGACATCTGCGACGGCTACGCCCGCGTGTCCGGCAAACCGGCAATCAGCTTCGCTGACCACGGACCGGGCGCTGCCAATGCGATGGCAGGCATTGTGAACAGCTACGGCGATTCGATCCCGCTGCTCTTTTTTGCCGGCGTCAACCGGCGCTTCGAAGTCCCCCGGCGCGGCCAGAAGGAGTTGGCCATTCATGATGTCTTCAAATCGGTCACCAACTGGACCGCGACAATTTTAGACCCGAGCCAGATTGAGGACGTGCTGCGGCGCGCTTTTGTCGCGCTGCGCGCGCCGCGCCCCGGCCCTGTAGTTGTCGGCATTCCCTACGACCTGTGCACGATGGAAGCCCCGGAATTCCGCTACCGGCCGGCTCCGGAGCGGATCAGGAGCGCCGGTGATCCCCAGGCGGTCGAGAGCGCCGTGCGCGCACTGGCAGACGCAAAGCGGCCGTACGTTTGCGTTGGGGCGGGGGTGCTATTTGCCGGCGCGACTCCAGAAATGGTCGAACTTGCCGAGCTGCTGAGCTTGCCGGTCGCATCCACACTCAATGGCAAGAGCGGATTCCCCGAAAACCATCCTCTTGCGCTAGGCAAGGGAGGCGTGACCCGCGCCACCTATGCCACGCTTCAGGCGACGCGCTTCGCGCAACAAGCCGACGTCATCTTTAGTGTGGGCTGCAGCCTGCAGAGGCACGCGTTTCTCGATCCGATTCCGGAGGGCGTGCCTCTCATTCAGGTTGACGTGAATGCCGCCGAGCTCTCCAAGGAAGCCTCGGCAGACGTCGCGATCCTGGGAGACGCCAAGCTCGTCCTGCGCCAGATGATCGACGCGGCGCGGTCGCTGCTGCCGGCCAGCCGCTTGCAGCCGCGCGCCGAGGTGCGCGAACAGGTCAAACGCTTGCGGGAAAAGTGGCTTGAGTTCTCGATGCCGATACTGACGTCGGATGAAGTGCCTATCAACCCCTTCCGCGTTACCTGGGAGCTGTCCCAGCTTGTCAATCCAGACGAAACGATCGTCCTGCATGATGCCGGCTCGGTGCGTGGATCAACCTGCCAGCACTACGTCGCGACTGTGCCTCATTCGTTTGTCGGCTTTGGCGTTCAGAGCGCGATGGGCTGGTCACTTGGGGCAGCTCTGGGAGCCAAACTGGCGGCCCCGGACAAGCTGGTGATCGCCTTCACTGGAGACGAAGCTTTTGGCGAGACAGCTCTCGACCTCGAAACCGCCACCGCCAGTGTGATCCCCATCCTAATGATAATGATCAATAACCGCGCCTTTCAGGACAGAGCAGCGATACGAAAAGCCAAGATTAGACCGGTAGGAGACTACTGCGCGCTTGCGCGTGCTCTCGGCGTCGAAGCAAGGCGGGTAGAAGAACCGAAGGCTCTACGGGGAGCGCTAAGCGAGGCTATCAATCACGTCCGGTCAGGTAAAAGCGCTCTCGTCGAGGTTATGACCAAGCGGGTCGCGACGAGCCTATACCCGTACGAAAAGCGGTGAGCGGTGGGCATATGAGTTTTGCGGTGCAGGAGCCTCCGTCCCTCGTCACTCGACACTCTCCCCCGCCCTACTGGCTGAAAGTTTGCACAATCACGCGCCTGCCGGCGAACGTTAGCAAGGTGATCGCGAGCATGAGCAGCACTCCCAGCGCGGCGGCTTGCGGCAAAATCCTGTCTTCAGCCCAGTAGTGCCAGAGAATCACCGAGAGCGTCCAGTTTTCCTGCCCGGCGAGCATGAGCGGCACGGAAAAGGCCCTGACCGCGTGCGCCGCAACCCAGATCCAGGCGGCGGCGATGGCCGGGAAAATAAGTGGCAAGGTAATCTTGACGAGAACCGTAGTTCGTCTAGCGCCGAGAAGCCGGCCCGCCTCTTCAAGCTCCTGGTGCACTTGAGTGATCGCGGCGTTCGTTGCCCTGCTGGCGAACGCGACGTACTGAGTTACTAACGCGAGGCTAATGATCCAAACCGTGCCATAGATGCCCAGATACCTGAACGGCGGCTGCAGATAAAGAAATACAAACGCAAGAGCAACGAGTATGCCCGGCACAGCGTGCGAGAGAAACGTCAACCCATCGAGGAGGAATCTCCCTCGCACCTTCATCCTGACAATGATCCACGAGATAAAAAAAGCGAGAAGAACGGTCGCTGTCGCAGTCGTGATGGTGATGACCGCCGTATTCCAGCTTGCCTTCAGAATGCCTTCCTCGGCAAACAGGTTCGCGTAGTGCTTCAGGGTAAAATTCTGAAACAAGTTCCAGCCTTGACCACGATCATCGGGCACGAGCGACAGCCAAATCAGAACGCCAAGGGGCAGGGCAACGGCGAAAAGGAAGTAGACCAAAAAAAGACCCAAGGCGGGGTAGCGCCATTTTCCGAGAGGGATCACGTGCGGACGGTAACCCTTGCCGGTAATCGTCGCGAAACGTTCTGCCCGGTAAATGACCACTCTCTGATAAATGTAAACCAGGATCAGCGCCAGTAAAAAGTAACTCACGCCGAAAGCAGCGGCCAAACCGTAGCTCAACACCACGCGCGTCGAAAAGTAGATCATTGTGCTGTAAACATAGATCTTCGCCGGCATCCCGACGACGAGCGGGGCCTCAAACGATTCCATGGACGACACGAAGGTATAGAGAAATGCCGCCAGAACGGCCGGCAGAAGAACGGGCAAGGTCACTTTGAAGAAGGTCTTGTAGGTTGACGCCCCCGATGTTCGGGCGGCTTCTTCCAGCGCGGGATCCATCATCCGAAAAGCTCCCGCAACGAGCAAAAACACTGTGGTGATTCCGCGCAGCCCGTCGAGAAAAATCATCCCGCCCAGAGAATAAATATTGATCGGATCCGCCGTCAATTCGTATCCGAACGAGGCGAGCAGCCCTTTCAAGCCGATGTTGATGAGGCCGATCTTTGGGGCCAGCAAGAGAACCCACGAAATCGAAAAGAGCAGCCCCGGCATCGCCATGGGAACCAACAGCAGGCTCCAAGCCAGGTTACGATAGGGCATGTCCGTGCGCTCGGTGAGCCAGGCAAACAAGACCGCTAAGCTAACGGAGATGAGGGTGCTTGTCCCCGCAAACAGAAACGTGTTCAGAATCATCCGGTAGGTCAGCGGATTGGTGTAAGCCACCACATAATTCTGCAAGGTAAACGGCCCCGGCACCGCGGGATGGCCGGTTCGGAAACTGTTGATGATCATCTGGCCGATGGGAAATAGGATCAGCCAGAGGAGAATCAAAACGACGAAGATAAAAAAAAGATTGCGATACAGGATTTCGCCGATGCTCGCCCGCCTGTAGCCAACAGCAGGCGCGCCGGCCGATTTTGCTGCCTGAGCCATGCTCTCGTGTAGGCTATTGAACGATGGGGAAACCCATGGCGGTCAAAATTTCTCTCAGGATGTCGTCCGAACGGGCAAGAACACCCCAGGAGATGCCCGGCACTTTTTTTCCTTGGATCCTCTTGTAGACCGCGCTGCTGGGCATCATGGGATTGCCCGTGAACTCAGTCTCGTCATGGATCTTTTGTCCTTCCTCAGACAGGGCCCACGCGATCCATAGCATCCCCGCATGGGGAGATTTCGCGGCTCGCGGGACAAACATGAATGTCACATGCACAATCGGGATCGGCTCGGGAAAGGCTATGTCGACGTTCTTCGCCCCCGAGGCCTTCTCTTGCAGAACTCCCTGCGAGCGGTCGCCGCAAAGCATCGGGTAGGCGCCTTTAAGCAGCTTGGTAAAAGCTTCGTCCCGGCTCCGCTCAACAATCGGATTGTTGGCCGCCAGTCGGCGGGCATAGTCCAGCGTCTTTTCGCGCCCCCAAGCGCTGTCTTGGTACAGCACCTCCAGATGACGGGGGCGGTCGATGACCGCAACCTTGCCTTTCCATTTGGGATTGGCGCAGTCTTCCCAGGTAAGTTTTTGACCTTCCGCCTCTTTGATCATGTCGGTATTGTAGGATATTCCGTACGGCTCCATTC
>JBOHVR010000170.1:0-3361 GCA_050735755.1 Binatia bacterium | reverse complement strand
CGATGGTCTATGGAAAAAGGGATTCAGAATCGGCTTGTTCCACGAACCAAAAGTCGCCGTAGACTGGCTCGCTGGCGTGACGTAGACATCGGAATGGCGCAAGCTGATGTCAGCGACGGTTTCTCCGTTTGAACGCGTTCGCTTGGACGTGCCGCTCCTTAGAGGCTTTCCTGATAAGCGAACAGTTGAAAACTCGTACATTGCACGTTGGTTCAATAGGAGACTACCCGGTAGAAGATTTCCTTTGGAATAGCCCATACTCCGTGCGTGCATCACCTTGGGCCGCCCGACGGCCGTTCTGGCCGCATTGCGTCCCTCAGACCGGATTGATTCTTCTTTTGGGATTGGCATAGAATGCGTGCGCTGTGGATCACCCACGCCCGGAACAAATCGGACGCTTTGGACATTGGAGCATTTTCGCGCTTTGCGCGATTATTTGCCTTTCCGTAATTACTACTAACCGCGTCCATGCTGCTGATGGCGGTTGGGACAAGCGTGTGTTGCTGATTTCAACCGGTACCCGATTTTCCCCTGGATTCGCTCTTGTGGACAAGGGTGTGCTCGAAGAGTTGGGGAAAATCGAATCGGGAAAGGTCGAAGTGTACGGCGAGAACCTCGATATCTTGCGGTTCTCGACGGAACGTTTTTCACGAATTTTTAGCGAGTATTTGACGGAAAAATACGCCGACCAGCCTCCCAACCTCATCATCTTAGTCTACGTGGGTAAGTTGGGAATCGCTGGACCGTTGCTGCAGCAACTCTTTCCCGGAACGCCGGTCATTGTGGCGGGCCACACCGAAGAAGAAATTCGGCCCGGTCAGTTTGGCAGCCTTGTCAGCGGCATAGCGCAGCGTATCGACGCGCGCGGATCGCTGGAATTGATCCTCCGACTGCAGCCCGAAACGCGCCGCATCGTCGTTATCGGAGGCACCGCGGAAGTCGATCGTGATGTCCTCAATCGGCTGAAGGAGGCCGCACTTTCGCTCGCGGGACAGGTCGAGGTCGACTTCTGGGATAATCGTACCGTGAACGAATTGCGTCAATCGATCACCGCGCTACCGCCACAAACGGCCATCCTGTTCACCAGGATGTTTCAAGACGCAGCAGGTGAGGCTCTTATTTCCGGGCACGTGGGCCAGTGGATTGGTCAATCGGCTAACGTGCCTGTGTATCTTATGACGGATACGAGTTTAGGCACGGGCGCTGTCGGCGGAGCCGTAGCGAGTGTCGAGGCGTTTGGCAGGCGGGCCGGCGAACTGGCGCGCCTTATTTTAACCGGCACCACGCTGGCCTCGTTGCCATTGGAAATCCGCACGGACAGCCTGCCGATATTCGACTGGCGAGCCCTGAAACGCTGGGGTATCCCAGAAAGCCGGTTACCGCCTGGCAGCATGGTTCGTTTCAAGCCACGGCCGATATGGGAGCAATACGGTTGGTATATTATCGCAGCGCTCTCGGTCATCACCATCCAAGCGGCGATAATTGGTGATTTGTTCCTCCATCGGGCGCGGCGGCGCAGGGCGGAGAAGGAGCTGGAGGAGAGCCATCATTTCATGGAGATGGCTACCAAAGCAGGCAAGATGGGGCTCTGGATGCGCGATCTCGAAAGAGGCGAAGTTTGGGCTGATGCACACTTCCGTGCTCTGTTTGGCTTCGGCCAAACAGATGTTATCCGATATGATGATGATGTGCTTGCACGGATTCATCCCTACGACCGCGCCCGGATGGCACTTGACGTCGAGCGTGCCGAGAAGAATGGACTTTCATTTGAAGGGGAGTTTCGCGTCATTCTTCCTGATAGTGATGAGCGATGGGTTGCAACCAGAGGTGAATCCGTTAACGACCGTCGGGGTCGCCCTGTGCGCAGGTTGGGTGCCGTGATTGACATCACTGATCGCAAGCGAGCCGAAGAAACGCTGCGCGAGAGCGAAGAACACTACCGCACTCTGGCCGAAACCGCAGCCGACGTGATCATCACCATGGACCAGGACAGTACGATTCTATTCGTCAATGCGGCTGTCGAAAAAGTTTTCGGCTATGTCCCGGCCGACCTGATCGGCCAGAAAATGACCGTGCTGATGCCAGAGCCGCTACGTCACCGTCACGTGGAAGGCATGCGTCGTTATCTGGAGACCAGTGAAAAACGCCTTTCCTGGAGTGCCGTTTCCTTTCCCGGCTTACACAAGAGCGGGCGAGAGATTAGTCTCGAGATCGCTTTTGCCGAGTCCCGCATAGGCAACAGGCGCGTCTTCACGGGAATCATACGTGACATCACGGAGCGCAAACGGGCCGAAGCTGAGCTACGGAAACAGCGCGCAGAACTCGCTCATGTCGCGCGAGTCTCGACCATGGGCGAGCTGGCGGCCTCGCTCGCGCACGAGTTAAATCAGCCGCTCACGGCAATCCTTAGCAACGCACAGGCCGCTCTCCGTTTCATGACTGGCAAACCGGCCGACCTGGAAGAGGTGCGCGAGATTCTGCACGATATTGTCCAAGATAACAGCCGCGCCGGCGAAGTCATCCGCCAAATGCGGGCTCTGGTCAAGAAGGAAGAGCCCGAGTTCAGTTCACTTGACCTAGCGAGCATCGTCCGCGAGATCGTGTTGCTTGTTCATAGCGATGCCGTGCTGCGCAACGTAGGGGTTTCGCTCGATGTTAGCCCAGATCTGCCGTACGCTCGAGGCGACAAGGTTCAGTTGCAGCAAGTCCTGCTCAATCTTTTGCTCAATGCGTTTGATGCGATGAAAGACTGCCCAGTGGAAGAGCGGGAAGTTATCGTGCACGCGTCATCGGACGGCGCGGGCATGGTTCGGATTTCAATTGGGGATTGTGGAACGGGGTTGACGAGCGACAAGTTGGAAAAGATTTTTCAACCGTTCTATACGACCAAGCGCGAAGGCCTGGGCATGGGGCTTTCCATCAGCCGGTCCATCATCGAGGCCCACGGCGGCCGACTGTGGGCGGAGAATAACAACGGCCGCGGCGCGACCTTTCACTTCACGGTGCCACTTGAGAGGAGGAACGAGGAAGAGGTGCCGGATGATAAGAGGCACCATTGACGAGGACGCGAATCGTGGGTCATTCATATTCAATCCGGAACTCGATCTCCTGGCCTCAACGTTTAGGGCGATCGGCTCTTTGTGCGCTTTGCGTGATTGGTTACCTTACTCTACCAGATGAGGTCCACGCCTCCGATGCCGAGCCCAAGCGCGTTCTCATGGTTCATTCCTTCGAGAGCAGCGCGCCCCCGTTCACGACCCACTCGACCGCGTTCGAAACCACGCTGACCCTGGAGATGGGGAAGCGCGTTGATCTCGACCAGGTTTCCCTGGACATGGCTCGCTACGCGCAGCCGGACATG
>JBOHVR010000169.1:0-5041 GCA_050735755.1 Binatia bacterium | reverse complement strand
CTTGAGCAGCGGAATATTCGCCTGATCCCCAATGGCAACCGCAGAAACCGTGATCTTGGATTCTTGGTTCATGACGGAGGTGATGTCGATGTAGTCTCCTTGCGATCCCCCGGTTTCGCCGTCGCTCAGAATAATGACATGCTTCTGACCCGCATGCTCCCTTTCAAGCATCCGCTTGGCCTCAATCACCGCCGGCAACAGATAGGTCCGTCCACCGGGCTTCAGCCGGTCGATCTGAGAATTGAAGGTGCCACGAAGCCTTTCAATCTGCGTCACAGGAACAACGACAAAGGCGGATATGTCAAACCCCACCACTCCGAGCAGGTCGCTGTCTTTAAGCTGATTCACCATCGCCTTGGCGGCTTCTTTGGCAAACAGAATGCGATTATCTTCGCGCATGCTTCCCGACTTGTCGATCACAAGGACAAAAGCGCGGTTCTTTTCTTCCTTCTTCGGCTCTCGCAGCTCTACCGGGAGGACGGTTTCGATGGCAGTTTGCCGGTAACCTCCCGGGCCAAAACTGTGGTCGGCGCCGAGCATGACAAAACCGTTGCCCGCCGCGACGTGGCGCTCTATGGCCGAAAGATATGAGCTCGAGAACCTCTCCCGCTCAACATTGTTGAAGATCACAACGGCGTACCCATTCGGCGCGGGAGGCGCGCCATTGGGGCTGAGAGCGGTCACCTCAAATCCACGCCGGCGGAGAATCTCCTCCAGGTATTTTCCCTGCGCGTTTTGACCGCTCACGAGAAGAACTTTTTCCTTCGCTTGTACCGCGGTCCAGGCAACCCCGCGGTTGTCTTGGGCGTATAAATCCGCATTCTTGGTTGTCGCGCTCAAAGAGGCCTGGAAGGAATTGAGAGAATCGCCGCTCAGGGAGGTCTGATAAGTCAAGACCTGGCTTCCGGGCTTGAGCTTGATTCTTTCTTCCTTGAGCGGCTGTCCATTGCGGTGCAAGGTGAGCGTTCCCTCTACGTCCCGGGCATTGTGATTTTCGACGAAGACCTTGAGGCTGACGCTGTCGCCGCTCACGCCGTGATGCGGCGCCAGAATTTTCTTCACTTCAACGTTCGGAAACCCTATAGGTTCCATCGGCAGCAGCGGAAACACTTTGAGATTCGAAGACGCTAGCGCCGGAAGCAGGCGCTCGACCTCTCCCGCATTTTCCCAACCATCCGTCAACAAAAACACGCTGCGCGGAGTCTGCCCTTGGCGGAGCAACCGGGAAAAAAGGGTCTCCAGGTTTGTCCGTTCGGGCTGAATGTCCGCGTTCGAACTGGCGTCAAGCAGTCCGGACCGCCAATCCTGCGTCTCGCGCGCGCGGCCGGCAAAGATCAGCCACCGTCCAGTTCCTCGCGGTATAAGTCTTTCTTTGATGGTGCGATCCATCCATGCGCGCATGGGCCCGGGAATGCTCTGCGACAGATCGATTGCGACGATCTGCTCTTCGCCGGGGGTGGTCGCGCGCGTCGTGGAGCGCACCAACTCGGGTCCGGCGAGCGCAAGGACCAATACGAGCAAAACAATAGAGCGCCACAGCAGCATGGGCCGCGCACTGGCGCGCCAGCGCATCCAGATTAGTGGAAGCAGCAACAGACAGGCGAGAAACAGGGGCTGCTCGAGGTGTAGCGGTGGCAAGAAATCCATCTCGATCCAAGCCTAGCGCGGGCTCGCCGCATGGGGCTGCAGCGCCGGCGGGTTGAGAAACCTTTCGAGCAAGAGCAAGGCGATCGCGCCGAGGAGCAAAAGCGTCCACAAGCGGAAAAAGCCGGGCTTTCCTCCCGCGGCTTTGGCTTCTTCCGGTAACCGGACGGGAACCGGATGCAAGAGATCCGACTCGGCCGCGCTGTCAAAGTTAACCGCAAGCCAATCTGTCTCTCGGCCCCGGACAACCCGATAAAACCCCTGGAAGAACGTAGCCGCAAACTCGCGGGCGTTATTCTTGAGGGGGATTTTCGCTCCATCCGGCGTCACCACCGATCCTGCTTCCGGCACGGGCGGAAACTCGATCGGCTGTCCGGTGAACCTTTCCGCCGCGCCCAATCCGCCATAGAACCATTTGAAGATATTCAAAGTGAAAACCGACATCGGCAGGTTTTCTTTCCCGAGGTAAGGCAAAGGGTCGAAGCCCAAGACGAGGTAACGAAAGCCCTGCTGTTCGATCGTGAGCGCCAGCACGCCTGGGGGACTTTCCAGAACCGGCTCACCCACCATGCGGGCCGCCAGAGGGCGGCCGTAAGAAGGTCGGAACAGAGAAAAATTGACATAGTCGGTCAACGGATGCGGCTCGCGCCATCCAGAGATCACAGGATGCTGCTGCGGCGCGCCCAGTTGCGCCAGCGCGTTGTCGCTGGGCGGTAAAATGAAAAGCGCGTGCCTGGATGGCAGGGTTTCCGGCATCGAGTAGTGAAAGATTTCCAACTCGTGATCGTCTTGCCGGTGCTTGCCATAGTCTTCGGGTGAAATAATCTTAAGATTAATTCCCGGAATTGAACGCAAACTCTGTATCGCCTGCGGTCGCGGGGAGACCCCAAGTACTTCCCAATCCTTTCCGGCCACCGCCACGGCAAAGCGGCTATTGTCCATTGCCAGAGCGTCATTCACTGCCAGTGTAGCTTCGTAGGCGGTCTGGGCCGGCAGATCGTCAAAGGATACTTCCACGCTCGCGCCCGCGGGAATGGTCACCGCGCGACTGGAAAGAGTTTTACCTGAGCTGTTGACGGAGACTTTGACCTTCTCCTCTTTGGCCGCAAAGCTTTTGACTTCGACGGTGGCGCGGAATCGTTGTGATGCAAAGGCAGCCGGCGCCACCTGGAATGCGCCCAGGGCCAGGTTATCTTTCGGCGAGCCGACCGAAATGCCTCTGAAAACCTCACCCTGGCGTTCAACGGGATGATCTGTGAGAAACAAAACGCGGTCATAGCTTTTGCTCTCCATGAGATCAGAAAGCATCGCGCCTGGGTCACGAACCGAATCGCCGAGGTCGTAGGATTGGAGCGTACGGATCGCGGCCTGCGCCTTCAGCGAGTCCAACCCTGAGTCTCCTAACCGTTCCAGGCGCGGCGCCGTAACGTAAAGATCGACGCGCGCTTTTGCGGCCAATGCCCGCACCTGCCGGGCCGCCTCTTCGCGCGCCAGTTCAAAGCGGGTGCTCGGGCCTTCGCGGGCCTGCATGCTCGCCGAGTTGTCCAAAATCACGGCAATGTTCGTCGGACGCACGGAAAGCACGGGCTCGCCCATCGTGAAAAACAAGAGTGCAAGCAAAAGCAGTTGGAGGAAAAAAATCGGAGGCACTCGGAGCCATTTCCAACCCCGGCCCTGCGGGCGTGCGACCAGTTCTCGGAGAAGCACCAGGCTGGAGAAAACCATTCGCTTCGGACGGGCGCGCAAGAGATAAGGAATCGCAAGCAATGGCAGCAGCGCAAAGGCGTAAAGTGCGGCGGGATTGAGAAATTCCATAAGCGCTATTTGAACAGACCGATTGCCGGCAAGGTTTCGAGCACGAACTCATCCATCTCCTGGTCCGTGACATAGAGCGAGTAGTGAATCCCGGCTTGATGACAGAAGCTGCGAAGTTCGCGGTTGTGTCGTTCCAGGAGCTGGCGATAGTCCGCCCTGAGCCGTTCGTTCCACAGAAGCCTTTCCTCGGCGCCGCTTTCACAATCAACGACTTCGACGCCGCCGCGCGCAAAAGGCGGTTCGATCTCCTGCGGGCTCAGCACCTGAACCACGCAAATGTCGAGGTTGAAGGGCCGCAGCGTATTCAGGCCGCGTTGATAGACGGACGGAGTCATGAGGAAGTCGGAAAGAAGAATGGCTTTACCCGGCCGCCGGATTCCTTTCAGCTGCTCCGCCAGAGCCGCGGCCAGATCGATCTGGCCGTGAGGATCGGCAGCAGAAACAAAATTCACGAGATCGGGGAGCCGCTGCCGCCCCTGGTAAAAAGGCGTCACCCGAGCGGCGGCGCCCTCCTGCAAAAGATGCAGCTTGACGTGATCCTGATTGGCCAAAACGACGTAGGCGAGGGCGAGCGCCACGTGACAGGCGGGAAGAAATTTCCCGGCGCGCGCTGGATATCCCATGGACGCGCTGGCGTCGACAAACAGATAAACGAAAAGATCCACCTCTTCATGAAAGAGCTTCACATAGAGCCGGTCGGTCCGGGCATAGATTCCCCAATCCAGGTAGCGCAGGTCATCTCCCGGCGCGTAGCGCCGGTAATCCGCGAATTCGAGACTCGTTCCCCGGCGCGGCGAAGAGTAATTCCCCGAGCGGGCGCCGAGAAACTGCTTGCGGGCGAGAAGCCGCAGCGCTTCCAAGCGGTCTAAAAATTCCGGAGTGAACGGCGCAGGCAACATCGGAATCAATCCTTCGCGACTTGCCGGATCAGCGCGGCGATGATCTGATCGGCGCTGACGTTCTCCGCTTCCGCTTGAAAGTTGAGGATCAAGCGATGCCGGAGCGCCGGATAGATGACCGCTTCGATGTCGTCGTAGCTCACGTGAACTCTCCCCTCGACCAGCGCATTTCCTTTGGCGCCGAGAATGATCGACTGCGCTCCTCGCGGGCTGGCGCCGAAACGGATGTAAGCTTTCACCTCAGGCACGAGGGCCTCGTGAGCCGCCCGTTGGCTGGCGGGCTCGGCCGCGTTCGGCGGATGCGATGCGTGCACCAGACGGACGACGTAATCTTCGAGCGGGGGAGCAATGATGATCTCGCGCAACAGACGCTTCATTTCATCAATGGTTTTTTCCCAATTGTCCTCGATGATCCGGCGCGCGTCCTGGGTTTCTGTCCCGGTGGTGCGATTCAAAATCTCTACCAGCTCCTCCGGCCGCGGCGAGTAAACCAATAGCTTAAAGAAGAAGCGGTCCAATTGTGCTTCGGGCAGGGGATAAGTCCCTTCCAGCTCAATCGGATTCTGCGTCGCCAGCACCATGAACTGCGATTCGAGAGGATAGGTTTCGCCTAAAACCGTCACCTGCCTTTCCTCCATCGCTTCGAGAACCGCCGATTGCGTTTTTGGCGTGGCGCGGTTGAT
>JBOHVR010000168.1:0-1658 GCA_050735755.1 Binatia bacterium | reverse complement strand
TTCCAAAACAGATCGATGCCGCTCTCGCCATGACTCGTCGTGGAGCTTTTGAGCTGCCAGTTGGGCGCAAGATTGTATTCAAGCGCGTACTCCTGCTGCTGTTTGTCCCCAAATTGCTGCGTCGCAGAGACAAAAACATCCTCGCGGACATATTTTCCAACGCCAATTCGCGCCTCGTTTATATTTTCGCCAAAGCCGACCTCCAGGTCATCAACTCCTAATCTTTTCGCCACGGACTGACGGAGGTCAGAAGCGACAAAATTCGCCGTTGTTTTTAAAGCTTGAGCCTGAAGCGACGTCTGCTGTCCTTCATTAAGCGCCGCCACCGGCTTGCCGAATAAAAGAGTGGAAAGGATATCGGCCTGCTCCATAGCTGGTTCGCTGCGCAACGCCAGCGTGGGTTTATTGGCCGTGCCCCCTAAGACCAAATCAATCTGGTACTGCGGAAGCTTGTAGCGCGCAACAACGTCGAGGTTCGGGTCGATCGCGCCTCCTCCTGTAAAGACAACCCGTCCTTCTTCTACCTGAAATTTCTTGCCCTGAAAGGAATACCATCCGCGCACGCTCTCGACACTGCCGGTTAAGGAAACTTCCTCGCGAGGGTCCTTTCTAATACGCAGACGTCCCATCAATTCAATCGAACCCTCGTCGAAGTAAACCCAGGTGCCGCGCGGTACCACGGCGGTGACATCCAATCCAAGCCGTTGATAAAAAGTATTCTCCGGCGGCGGCCTATCTTCTGAGCCTTGGGATTTCTCTTCCTGCTCCGCCAGTTCTCGCTCGTTTTTAACTACCACAATCGTGGGATCCCGCGGCGCCGGACCTTGCTGTCTCAGCGCGACGAGGTTCGGTCGCAACTTGGTCTGAGCTAAAGTCAGAGCACCGCGAAGGAAAGGCTGCTGCAACGACCCTGAAGAACTGAGGCGGCCAGATACCGCCGCCCTATAATCGGGAGTGTTTACGAAACGAAAATCCTCGGCGTTGAGCGTAAGATCAATGGCCCCGACGCTATAGTTTTTGACTGCGATATTGCCATCCCCCGTGAGTCGTCCTTCGCCGGAATAGGCCGAAATCCGCGTGACTTGAATCGCTCCGGGAAGAAATCTCGCCTGTACGTCTATCCCTCTCACTGAAAGTCCAAGCTGTTTGACTCGGGCCTGCGCTTGTTGCAACTCCACGGTGCCGGTCGGCTGCAGCGCCTGCGCCGGACCGCGCAAGCGCACATCAAGCATCAGATTGCCTTGGATATTTTCGATGTCCTTGCTGATCAATCCGAGAAAAGCCGGGCTAAGACCGTCGGAATGGATGCGCAGATCCGCCTCTCCGAGCACCGCCACGGACTTCTCTCCTCCCCAGCCGAGATAAACCGGCAGTTCTCCTTTAGCCGTAAGAAAGTGGGATGCATCCTGGCGCAAGGTAAAATCAACAGCCAGTCGCTCATTTTGATAGGAAGCCCCCCCGGCTAATCCCGCATAAGGTTGACCGGCTATGGTCAAGCGATCCACGCTCAGTTTGCTCTGCAGCAACGGACTGAACGCCGAGCCACGCAATTCCACGTCTGCGCTCAGCTCGCCTCGCACTCCAGGATCTGCTCGTAGGAAGGGCCGCAGCCCTTCGAGAGGAAACCTCTTCACATGGACCTGCAGGTCCTGCGTTCC
>JBOHVR010000167.1:0-2569 GCA_050735755.1 Binatia bacterium | reverse complement strand
TCTTTCGGGGCGATAACCGGTTGCTTCACTTCGAGCCCAAGAGCGAGAAACAATTTTTCGAGGAGCAGTCGGAAATGATGGCGACCTTCATTAGAATCCTGGGTCTTATGATCACCGCCATTTTCAGCATCGGCTCCGTCATCGGGGCGATGATCACGATGTATGGAGCTGTGGCCAACCGGACCATCGAAATCGGGACCTTGCGGGCCCTGGGATTTCTGCGCCGCAGCATCCTGGCGGCTTTTCTTGCCGAATCCTTTCTGATCTCGGTTTCGGGTGGCATGCTGGGATTATTGCTGGCCTCCTTTTTACAGTTTTTTACCATCTCGACGCTGAATTTCGCGTCGTTCTCGGAACTGGCCTTTTCCTTTTCGCTCTCGCCATCAATCGTGGCCGCGGCGATGGGTTTTGCGCTCGCCATGGGATTGATCGGCGGGTTCCTCCCTGCCGTGCGCGCGGCGCGCCTTGACATTATTCATGCCCTCAGAGCAACGTAGAAGGAACGCCATCGCGAGGAAATCCTATGATCCAGGGAACGATTGAAGCGATTTTTGTTACGCCGCGCGGCGGGACAAATATGGAAAGGGTCAGTGAGGTTGAGGCGTTGGCCGACCTCGGCCTCAAGGGCGACCGTTATTGTGTCGGCGGTGGCTACTGGAGCGGAGTCGACGAATGCCAGGTGACCTTGATCGAAGCAGAGGATTTGGATGAGATCATTAAGACAAGAGGCATTCGAGTCGCAAACGGCGAACACCGGCGCAACCTCGTTACTCGGGGAATCAGGCTCAACGACCTGCGGGGCATGAGATTTCAGGTAGGACAAGCGCTCCTGGAATATGATCGCCCCCGGCCACCCTGCAGCTACGTGGAATCGCTGACCCAAGCCGGAATGACCCGCGCCCTCGCGCGTTGCGGAGGAATCTGCGCGCGCGTCATCGCATCCGGGATCATTTGTGTCAACGACGCGATTGTGTTCGCGCCATAATTCTTATCCAAATCATGAGGATGGTAAGGCGCAAATCATGACTGGCGGTTCCGTGAGCTTGGCTGTGGTTGTCTTGTTTTCCTTTCAGGCGCTATTCATGTGGGCCGATGAATGGTTTTATCACCGCCGGCGCGGCTTGGAACGTTGGGAGCGCTGGGGACACCCGCTGGATTCCTTCGTGTATCTGTCAGCCTTGGTCGTGCCGGCGCTTGCAAGACCTGCGCCGCCTTGGCTTCAGCTCTATGTTATCCTCGCCGTTTTCTCTTGCCTCTTGGTCACGAAAGACGAGTGGGTGCATACCGAGCAGTGCGCGGCCGGGGAACATTGGGTCCATGCCGTGCTCTTTCTGATTCATCCCTCGGTCTTGATCTTTGTCGGACTGTTGTGGGTTAACAACGAGGCTTTGACTTTGCGCGGGAGCTTGCCGGTATGCGTCGGTGTTTTTGCCTGCTATCAGTTCGCGCGCTGGTCCGGCCGGCGCGACTCCGCGCAGGACAGAGAGAGTGCTGGCGCGGATGCGTGACCCGGCGCAGATCAACAATCGCTTTTACGAAGACTTGGGCGAGCGCTGGTACGAGGATGACGTTCATCCGATTGCGTTACTGCGGGCTGAGAGCAACGCGCGGCTGAACTACATCGAACAGGTAGCGCGCGCAAGAATTGCCGCGGGCGCCCGGATTCTTGATCTTGGTTGCGGCGCCGGGTTCATTGCCATTCCCTTAGCGCGCAAGGGATACGATGTAAAAGGCATCGATATCTCGGAAAGTTCCCTGGCGGTTGCGCGGCGCCATGTGGCTTCAGGGGATGCGGTTTCTTTCGCTCAAGGTAACGTCAGCGAGCTGCGCGAAGACGCCGCTTCGTATGACGCGGTCCTGATGATGGATTTGCTGGAGCATCTCGAACGGCCTGAGGCGGCGATCCATCAAGCGAGCCGGGCGCTGAAGCCGGGCGGCCTACTAATTTTTCACACCTTCAACCGCACTTTGTTTTCTTACCTCGTCGCCGTTAGCGGCATCGGCATCTTGTGTCGAGACCCGCCCAGAAATATTCATGTGCATCGTCTTTTTATCAAACCGGAAGAACTGCGGCAGATGTGCGCGCGAGCGGGCTTGAAGGTGAACGAATTTGTTGGGATCAGGCCGCGTTTTATGACCAAGGCTTTCGGCTCGACTCTCCTCAGGCGCCGCGTGCACCCGGGATTTGACTTCCGGATCACTCGGTCCATTCGCGCCGGCTATTTGGGCTACGCCGTCAAAAGCGTAGCGGATTAACGCAGCATGATTTTTGGAAATAATTTCTTCTCTCCGGCGGAGGCCGCCGCCGCGGTAGCGGATCATTACGATGCACTGGACCCTTTTTATCGCAGGGTCTGGGGCGAGCATGTCCATCATGGCCTTTGGCAGACGGGAAAGGAGGATAAGGACGATGCGGTTGCGGCCCTGTGCCGGCTGGTTTTGGCAAGAGTGGAGATCAAGACCAGCGAGAGAGTGTGCGATGTCGGGTGCGGCTATGGCGCGCTGGCGCGCATGATTGCCAACGAATTCGGGGGGCAAGTAACCGGGCTTACCGTATCCACCGCGCAGT
>JBOHVR010000166.1:0-2304 GCA_050735755.1 Binatia bacterium | reverse complement strand
GCTTTGCATAGAGCAGAGCGCGGTCAATCACCCGAGAGATGGCCGTCAAAAGCCCAGGTCGCGAATAAAAACCCGAAGACAAAGCCAAGGCCTTGCAGCAGGCCGGGAGTTGCGTTCACCACATACCAACCGATCATGAACAGGACGAGGTCCGAAGTACCCATAAAAAGATGCCGCCTGGAAGCGCGCGGAATGTAGCACGCAGCGCCGCGTGACGGCAAGGACAATGCGCAAGACTGCGGCAAACGGTCGCAACGGTTCCCGCTGCTTGCAAGGGCTCTCCGCGCCCCATAAGATCGGAGGAGAATCCTTGCAACTTCAATCTGTACGATTGCCAACCAGGCGTTAAATCTAGATCGGGAGGGATCAAAATGACACATGATGCTACGGATGCTTTGCTTCATCGTTTGGAACGATTGGAGCGTCAAAACCGGTTGCAGAGGTGGGCCGCGACCTTTGTGGTGATAGTGTTTGCAAGTTTATTCCTGATGGGACAAACGACCGGTTCGACTCCATCAAAAACGATAGAGAGCGAGAGTTTTTTTCTCAAGGATTCAGCAGGCAAAACGCGTGCTGCGCTGACGGTGAATGCCGCCGGCGCCGTCCAGTTCGCACTGGCCGATCAAGCGGAAAAAATCAATGCCCGGTTAAGCGTATCAAGTAACGGCAGCACGAACCTTTCGCTTCTGGATAACAAGGGAATCGTTCGCGCCGGATTGGCTCTTTTAGCGGATGGCACGCCGGATTTCGGTTTGGCCGATTCCGCAGGCGAAGTTCGAATCGGCATCGGGTTTGACAAGAGAGACCGTTCTCCGGCGCTGGTATTTTATGGGCGCAACAAAACCCTGATTCATAGGCTTCCGTAAACGCCACGACCTCGGCGCGATGGGCAAGCACCTTCCGGGGCGTCCCAATTTAGTTGTAAAAGACATGCCCGGGCCCGGATCTGGCGCAGGTGAAAAAGCTGCGCGGGCAGTAACCGCAGGTGTCAAAATATTTATACTCATCGCGCGGGTCATAGCCAAACCGAAAATTCATCGTCGCCGAATCTTCCGTCTAGACGCCTGATGGCGTCGAAGGGCGTATCGTAAGTATCCATGTCAATGCGCATATTTTACTCCTTGACGTTAATTCGGGCCCGGTGGACGATAGATCAGCCGGTCGAGGACCTATCCCAATCACTTTCACGACGCCAACCCTACTCGCCTGAGTATTCTCCGAAACCAGGAATCAGGCTCGACAACTCTGGTCTCGCGGCACTCGTAGTTCCTCACCCGTTTCGCCCCGTCCTTGATGTATACGGTGAGGGCTACGGTCCCGCCCCTCTCGTCCAGGATGGCTTTGCTGCCTTCTTGTTCATCCTTATTGACCCTCGCTTTCAAACCCTCCCTGCATTGTGATCGAAAGGGATACTGTCCCGCAGCGGTCCATTTGGGTCCGGCGGCGTTTGGCCCGGAAAAGCTGTGCGGCGGCTCCACAACTGTGTTTTCCAGCAGCATCCAGACGGTCGCTACTTGCGGCTCCCTGTTTGCGGCATATGCCCACCAAGCGACCAGGATTGCGCCCAGGATGCACCCCGCCGCCTTGCGGGAACCGGCGTATTTCCGCCAGTTAAAACCTTTCTTTCGAGCGCGCTTTGAGCGGCGAGTTGAAGTTGACCTGGTCTCAGTTGAAGCCCTTTTGAAAGTTGTTGCCTTGCGCGAGCGCGCCTCATCATGCTCGCGCCGGCGCTCGGCATTGCCGAGGACGGCATAAGCTTCGTTGATTTGTCGTAATTTGTCTGTGGCCCGTGCTTTGTCGGCTTCCCGCGTGAACAAGTCCGGATGGTATTTTTTGACGAGCTCTCGGTGCGCTGTCCTGATCTCGCTAGCGCTCGCGGAAGGCGAGACGCCAAGCATCTCATAGTAATCGGATTGAGCCATGTTCTCCGGCGCCGAGTGAGCCTGGAGAATTAAACTAACAGACGCGCTGGCGCACCGGCAACACCGATACGGGCCGGTGTTCCTTGCCGCAACCTCATTAGGCTTGGCGCTCTCTCGACTTCGAACTGGAAGTAAATTTTGTGAAAAAAAAGCAAAACCCCTTGTTCCGGGGCTGGTGTTCTGCTTATACGTATACCGACTGCCTGCCTGGATTCACAAAATCATACCCAAGGGGGAACCATGCGCCGGGACTGCTACAAAGGATATGCGATCAACGCTTTCGCCACTTTGGACAACAGCCCGTCCACAGATTGGGTGCCGAAAGCTGAAATTTCCTGGACTGAAGGTCCCGAAAGAAAATCCCACGCGCTCACGGAAAAGG
>JBOHVR010000165.1:0-11384 GCA_050735755.1 Binatia bacterium | reverse complement strand
GAATTTTGGTTTCCTGATCAACGAATTCGGGCGTTGGACGATGGATAGGATAAGATTTCTTCGCGTTGACAGGGCCCTTTTCATCCACCGGCTCGCCGATGACGTTGAGAACGCGCCCCAGTGTTTCGGCGCCGACCGGTACCGTGATGCCGGCGCCGGTATCCATCGCATCCATGCCCCGAACGAGACCTTCGGTGGTGTCCATAGCCACGCAACGAACGGTGTTTTCACCCAAGTGCTGCGCCACTTCCAAGGTCAGATTCCATTGTTGCTCGCTGATCGCCGGATTGCTGACCTTCAGCGCGTTGTAGATGGATGGCAGGGCGCTGTTGGAAAATTCGACGTCAATGACCGCTCCCAACACCTGGGTAATTTTTCCCATACTCATGATACGGCTTCCTCCGTTGACTTCCTCATTTCAAGGCTTCCGCGGTGCCGACGATCTCCATCAACTCGCGGGTGATCGAGGCCTGACGCGCTCGGTTCATCTGCAGCGTGAGCGCCCCCATCATTTTTGAGGCATTGGTCGTCGCGGAATCCATCGCTGTCATACGCGCGCCGTGCTCGCTCGCGGTTGCTTCCAAGAGCGCGCGCTGGATGGCGACATCCGTAATGCGCGGCAAAAGGCTGGCTAACAGTTCCTGAACGCCCGGCTCGTAGAGGTATTCAGCCAGTTCCTCCGTCTGCTTCGTTTCCGGCAGAGCCACGGGCAAAAGCTTTTCGAGAGTCGGTATCTGAGAAAGTGCAGAGCGGAAATGGCTGTAGAGAAGATACACTGCGTCCGCCTCGCCGTTAACGAAACGCGCGATCAGTTTTGCGGCGATTTCTGCCGCCAATTCTTCGGGTGAGGCGGCGAGAATATTAATGTATCGGTCGGCGATCTCCGCTCTACGTCGGCGAAAATGGTCCGCGCCTTTACGACCCACGAGCGTGAGGTAAATCTCTTTTCCCGCGCCTTGTCTCCGAATGAAGGCCTCGGCCGCGCGAATCAGGTTGGCGTTGTAACCGCCGCACAAACCTCGATCCGACGTGAACAAAACCAGATGAATCTTTTTTTCTTCGCGCGCCTTGAGCAATGGATGCGCCTCGTTCGAAACCCGGGCCGATACGTTGTTCAGAAGGTCAGTCATTTTCTCCGCGTAAGGACGGGCCTGCACCGCCGTCTCCTGCGCGCGCCGCAGTTTGGCAGCCGAGACCATCTTCATGGCCTTGGTAATCTGCTGCGTATTGCGGATCGAACTGATTCGTTTGCGTATCGCTTTAAGGGTCGCCATGATTCTAGCGTTTAGTCCCGTTGATCCGGGCCCGTCGTTGCGCGAAACTCCACACCTGAGATCCCGAAAATTAAGCTTTGAATGTTCCTTTGAATTCTTCCAGCGCGTTGGTTATCTTGGCGCGGAGATCGCCATCCAGTTCACGTTTCTTAATAATGTCCGCGAAGACGTCCGGATGCTTCGACTCGACGAAAGAAATGAGTTCCTGTTCGTATTTTTTGAGCGCCGGTAGCGGCAGTTCATCGACGAAGCCGTTGGTGCCGGCATAGATGATTAAGACCTGTCTTTCTACCGAGAGCGGTTCATACTGTCCTTGTTTGAGCAGCTCGACGAGACGGGCGCCGCGATTGAGCTGGCGCTGCGTCGTCTGGTCCAAATCCGAGCCGAACTGCGCGAAGGCGGCCATTTCACGGTACTGGGCAAGTTCGAGCCGGAGCGTGCCGGCGACCTGTTTCATGGCTTTAATCTGCGCGTTACCGCCGACGCGGGAAACCGATATGCCGACGTTAATGGCCGGTCTGACGCCGGAGTAGAAGAGATCGCTTTCCAAGAAAATCTGGCCGTCGGTGATGGAAATAACGTTGGTCGGAATATATGCGGAAACGTCGCCGGCCTGGGTTTCAATGATCGGCAAAGCCGTCAGCGATCCGCCACCGCGCGCGTCGCTCATCTTTGCTGCGCGCTCAAGCAGCCGGGAGTGGAGATAGAAGACGTCTCCAGGGAAAGCCTCGCGTCCAGGCGGCCGCCTGAGCAGCAAAGAAAGCTGGCGATAAGCCACCGCGTGTTTCGAGAGATCGTCGTAGATGAGTAAAGCATGGCCGCCGTTGTCGCGGATATGCTCGCCCATCGTGCAACCGCTGTAAGGCGCGATGTACTGCAGCGGCGCCGATTCAGATGCAGTGGCGGCGACAATAATGGTGTAGTCCATGGCGCCAAATTCGCGCAGCTTGTCGACGACCTGGGCCACCGTGGAGCGTTTTTGGCCGATGGCGACGTAAATGCACACCACATTGCCGCCTTTTTGATTAATGATGGTATCGATGGCAACCGCCGTTTTGCCGGTTTGCCGGTCGCCGATGATGAGCTCCCGCTGCCCGCGGCCAATGGGGATCATGCCGTCAATGGCTTTTATGCCCGTCTGCAGCGGTTCTTTTACGGGCTGGCGCGCGACGATACCAGGGGCTTTGATCTCAATGCGCCGGCGATCTTTGCTCTCGATTGGACCGCGTCCATCAATGGGCTCGCCCAGCGCATTGACTACGCGTCCTACCAACGCCTGGCCCACGGGCACTTCGGCGATCCTTCCGGTACGTTTGACCGTATCGCCCTCTCTGATCATGTGCGTTTCGCCGAAGAGAGCGGCACCGACGTTGTCCTCTTCGAGATTCAGCGCGACGCCGAATATCTCATGGGGAAACTCCAGCAACTCGCCGGCTGCAACCTTGTCGAGACCGTAGATGCGCGCAATCCCGTCGCCCGTCGAGAGCACCGTGCCTGTTTCGCGCACCTGAATGGCCTTGTCGTAGTCTTGAATTTGCTCTTTGATGATGCGGCTGATCTCTGCCGTGCCGATTTCCATGCTTCCTCCGTAGTCAGTATCCGCGTTCAATTCTCTCCTTCAGCGCTTCCAGATGAGTTCGGATGCTGCCGTCAAAGGTCTTGCCTTCGAAGTCAATGACGAGTCCTCCAATGAGTGCCGGATCCATGTCACTCTGCAGCATGACCTCCTTGCCGGAGACCTCCTGCAAGCGCAGGCGCAGTCTCTCGAGCGCGTCCGCTTCCAGGGCTGTTGCGGAGACGACTCGCGCCTCGGCGCGTCCTTTAGCATCGTTGAGCAACTTGTCGTATTGGGCGGCAATCGCGGGTACGTAATCTAAACGTCGCCGCTCGAGCAGGAGCAAAAGGAGACGCGTCACCAGCGGCGAGAGCTGAAGGCTCTTTGCTACTTGATCAAGAATGTTCTTGCGCTTGGTGAGATCGTAGGCGGGATTGCTCAGGACCGAACCCAGGGGCGAAGTGCCTAGAACCCGAGAGAAATTCTTCATCTCCTGAGCGGTTTTTTCCTCGCTGCGACTTTCCTGGGCGAGCTGAAAAGTGGCTTTCGCGTACCTGCGGCTCAGACCTCCCAGGATCACCGAGCACCTCCGAGTCCGGCAAGGAATTCATCCACGAGGCGTTGGTTATCTGCGGGAGTTAAATGACTGCGAATCGTGCTCGCGGCGCTTGTATACGCCAGTCGGGCCATCTCCCGGCGCACTCGCAGCTGGGCGACTTTCAATTCCTGCCCCGCTAGGAAATCAGCGTCGGCCTTGACCTTGACTGCTTGTGCCTCAGCTTGCTGGAGAAGTTTGGTCTTTTCCCTTTCGCCCTCGGCGATGAACGTTTCATGGATTCTTCTTATCTCGTCTGTGAGGCGCGCCAAACGATCCCGGTACTCTTGCGCCCGAGCTTCAGCGTGGTCTCTTGCCGCAGCGGCTTCGGTCACGGAGCGGGCGATCTCTTCGTGGCGAGTGCGGAAAGAGTCGCGCGCCACAGGAAGACCGTAGCGTTTGATGAGGTATAAAAAAATCAAAAAATTAATTAAGGGGAAAAAAATCTCGTTAATCGATGGACTATGCGCTTCCGACGCCCATGCGGGGCCTGCCCACAGCACTGCAAAGAGGAAAGCCGTCGCGAAATTCATGAAATGTTTCTTCCCAAGATCTTTTCGGCCATCTGACCCGCGATGGTTTCCGCCCCGCGCGCGGCTTGCGCACGGCTTCTTTGGATCTCTCTCTGTAGCGTCTCACGCGCGACTTGCAGGCGCCCGGCCGCTTCTGCGCGCGCATGATTGAGAATCTGGTCGCGCGCGCGCGCGGCTTCGTTGCGAATGGTGTCTTTAATTGCTTGGGCCTCTGCAGTGGCTTCAGCGATGGCCTTCTCGTATTCCGCTTTCAAACGGTCCGCCTCTTCCGCGAGCCGCGCTGCTTCCGTCCTGGTCCCTTCGGTTTTGTGTTCTCTCTGTTCGAGGGTCCCAAGATAAGGCTTGAAGAGAAGCTTGTTCAACAGAAACCAGAAGACAAGAAACGAGGCGATCTGTAGCCATACCGAATAATCAATCGTGATCATGGGATCTATCCCGGCTTAGGGCTTCGTGCGTCTTTCCGGACAACACCTTAGCGCAAGCTCCCTTGGCCAAGGGTTTAGCGTTTACCACTAAATCTAAATGTGAAAATGAAGTTGGTTACGGGGGTGAAATCGGCGCGTGACGAAGTTGCTCAAATCCTCGATGATACGCGCCTCAGTGCGGAATCTGGATTTCCGCCTTCCCCTTTGCCTACTCCTATGCGGCTAAAACCAGCAATGATCATACGCTTGCGTGATGGCCTGCTGGAAGCGCAGCTAATAGGAATTTTTCTATAACATTGCGAGTGGGCATTGTCAAAAGAGAGCTGGCCTGGCTTCACGCGGGCGCAGGCACCCGCGCGGCCACCGAAAAGCGCTACGCCTGGATGATCTTTTGGCTAATACGATCGAGGTCTGTCGGAGAATAATATTCAATTTCAATCTTGCCCTTGCCCGTTACGGCATGATGAGCAAGACGGACTTTGGTGCCCAGACATCGCTGTAAGTTTTCAATCAGGGACTGAAGATCGGGCTCGAGCTCTGCCGCCGCCCCCCTTTTTCGCCGTCGCGCCAATTTGAGCCGGCGCACGTGTCTTTCCGTCTCGCGGGTCGACAGCCCTTTCGCGATTACCTCCCGTGCCGCCGCCACAATTAAGCTTTCTCGCTCAAGCGCCAGCAAGGCGCGTGCTTGGCCCGCGGGCAACTTTCCGCTAGCGACTTCGTTTTGTAACTCTTCGGGCAAGAGCAATAAACGCAGAGAGTTAGTAACCGCGGGACGGCTTCGTCCCACTCGGTCAGAAATCTCCTCTTGCTTGAGGCCGAATTCGTCCTGCAGGCGGCGGAACGCGCGGGCCTCCTCGATCGGGTTCAAATCCTCGCGCTGGAGGTTTTCTACTAACGCGAGTGCGAGCGCGTCATGATCATCGACCGATCGCACAACCGCCGGTACCTGCTTCAGTCCTGCTTTAACCGCGGCCCGCCATCTTCTCTCGCCGGCGATCAGTTCATAACCGTCGCCTCGGCGCCGGACCAAAAGAGGCTGCAGGACTCCTTGCTCGCGGATGGAGACTGCGAGTTCATCAATCTTCTCCTCGTCAAACACCAGCCGCGGTTGCAGCGGATTGGGAACGATTCTTTCGATATCGATAAGAGGTTGGCCGGAATCTTCAGGAACTTCCTCAGACGGGATTAGCGCTCCTAGACCTCTACCCAGTCCCCTTTTCTGCATCATTTTCCTTGACCTCCTCATTGCGGATGATTTCCTGCGCCAGATCCATATAGTTTTCTGCGCCGGTGGAATGTGGGTCGTAAAGCAAAATCGGTTTTCCGTAGCTTGGGCTCTCGCTCAAGCGCACATTGCGGTAAATGACTGTCTCAAAAACCTGTCCCGGAAAGTACCGCCGGGCCTCTTCGGCAACCTGGTGGGAAAGGCGGTTACGCGTATCGAACATCGTAAGAAGAATGCCCGCGAGATCCAGCTTCGGGTTGAGAGCTCGTTGAACCAACTTGAGGGTTTCCAAAAGAGCGCTCAATCCTTCCAACGCATAGTATTCGCATTGGAGCGGAATCAGGAGCGAATCTGCAGCACTGAGCGCGTTCAATGTCAAGAGTCCCAGCGATGGCGGGCAATCCAAAATAACGTAATCAAATTCATGTGTTACAGGTTCCAACGCCTCCCTCAAGCGCCACTCCCGGCGGGCTGCGTTGACAAACTCAATCTCTACGCCCACCAAGTCTTTTGTGGACGGAGCGATCGACAAGAGGGCAATTTCGCTAGCGGAGAGAATTTCGCTAACTGGACAGGAACCAATCAGGACGTCGTAAAGGCTTTTTGCCAAGGTTGCTCGGTCGATTCCCAATCCAGTCGTACTGTTTCCCTGGGGATCCACATCCACCAGCAAAGTCTTCTTGTTTCGGTTTGCGAGGGAGGCGGCCATATTAATCGCTGTCGTGGTCTTGCCGACCCCGCCTTTTTGATTGGATATGGCAATGATCTTTGACAATTTACTTGTTAATTCACTGGCTTATACTTTATTAGCCACTAATCAATATCACAACGTACCGACTTAGTGAAGAAAAAAGTTTCACGTGAAACTAAACTCCAATTTACGTATAAGCGATGATTATAGTCCTCGCCTCCTTTCCCGGTGGTATATGGTAACTTTCGATTTTAGCCTTTGAATATCCGAGAGCAGAGCAGTTGTTTCCGATTTCGTCAAAGAGTTTGGTCCCGCTCGGGCCGTGAAGAACCAAACATCTTCCCCCCTCCTGAAGAAATCCACGCGCAGCTCGTAAAAAGAAATCGGCTCGACCGACGGCCCGAAAAACAACGGTCGAAAATAGCCCCGTGATGTTTCGATCCAGCCGCTCCACTCTATCCTCGACCACCACCACTTGTGTAGCCGAAATAGCGCGTGCGGCTGCTCGCAGGAAATTGGCGCGCTTGCGCCGTGGCTCAACCAGAGTCGTGCTTGTGCTTGGCAATAGGATTGCCAAAGGCAAACCTGGAAATCCGGCGCCGCTACCTAAGTCCATGAGCGGCCCTGATTTTTCCACGAAAGGCGCTACCGCGAGCGAGTCGAGAAAGTGTAACCTGACAATTTCTACCGGATCGCGTAGCGATGTCAGATTGAAGGTTTTGTTCCAAAGTATGAGGAGTGTGAGATAGGATAAGAAGGCTTGGACTTGGCCTTCAGATAGGGAAAGCCCTAGCGCTGCGGATCCCTCTCGCAAGACCAGTCGCGCCCGCTCCAATTCTGTGGGAGGGATTTTATAAGGCAAGCGTCTGCTTTTTTAGGTGCACCGACAAAATGGAGATTGCTGCAGGAGTAATGCCGGAGATCCGCGCCGCCTGACCTAATGAGCGCGGCCTAATCCGTTGAAGCTTTTCTCTCACCTCGCGCGAAAGCCCTTGAATGCCGGTGTAATCAAGATCCTCAGGCAATCTTGCCGCTTCCATCTTCCTAAATCTTTGCACGCCCTCTAACTGCCTCTGCACGTAGCCGGAATATTTGATTTCCACTTCAGCCTGCAGGCCTATGGCCGCCGGTATGCCGGCGAGCTCTGGATCAAACGCTGCAAGATTCGGAAACGATAGCTCAGGGCGGCGAAGGAGCTGCGCCAGAGAGGAGTGATTTCGCAATGGGGTTGAACCCGCAACTTCGAGTCGGTTGTTAGTCTCGGGTGTGGGATTGATCCGTTGGTCGTTCAATCTATTAACTAGCTCCCCGACTGTCAGTTTTTTTCTTTCGGTTCTTTCATGAAACGATTTATCGGCAAGGCCGATCCGATAGCCGATCTCCGTGAGGCGCAAATCTGCGTTGTCCTCGCGCAGGAGTAATCTGTATTCGGCGCGGGAGGTGAACATTCGGTAAGGCTCGCCATCCGTGCCCTTGGTGACCAAATCATCGATCAAAACACCGATGTACGCCTGATCGCGGGCCAAAATCAGGGGCTCATCGCCGCGCACACTCAAGACCGCGTTTATCGCCGCCATAATACCCTGGGCTGCGGCCTCCTCGTAGCCGGTAGTCCCGTTAATTTGACCGGCATGATAGAGACCGCTAACCAACTTCGTTTCCAATGACGGATAGAGTTGAGTCGGCTCGACATAGTCGTATTCGATGGCATATCCAGGGCGCATGATTTCGGCTTCCTCCAAGCCCTCTATGGAGTGAACCATGGCCAGCTGGACATCCAAAGGTAAGCTTGTTGATAAGCCATTAGGATAAACCTCCACCGTGGAATAGCCTTCAGGCTCAAGAAAAATCTGGTGACGGGGTTTGTCGGCAAAACGCACGATCTTATCCTCAATCGACGGACAATACCTGGGGCCGCGGCTTTTTATTGTCCCTGAATACATCGGCGATCGATGCAGCCCGGCGCGAATAATCTCATGAGTGCGCGGGTTTGTGTACGTGATATGACAAGGTATCTGTGTTTGAGTGATTCTCTCTGTTGAGAAGGAAAAAGGCACAGGTGCCTCGTCACCGTGCTGTATTTGTAAGCGCAAGTAATCGATGGTTTTTCCGCAGAGACGGGGACAAGTTCCCGTCTTTAAGCGTCCGATTCTGAAGCCGGCTTTAGTGAGCGAATCACTCAGGCCCTGAGCAGCGAAATCACCCGCTCGGCCTGCAGAATAGTTTTTGTCGCCGACGTGGATCAAACCTTTCAGGAAAGTGCCTGTCGTAAGGATGACTTTCCGCCCGGAAAAGACCTCACTGATTTGGGACTCAACTCCCTTGATGACGCCATCTTCAAGGATCAACTGCTCAACACTCGCTTGGCGTAAAGTCAGATTGGGGCAGTTTTCCAGGGCTCGTTTCATCCTTTGGCGGTAGAGGGCCTTATCCGCTTGAGCGCGGGAAGCGCGTACCGCGGGACCCTTCTTTGTGTTCAAGGTACGGAACTGAACACCGGTTTCATCGATAGCTCGTCCCATCTCTCCGCCCAAGGCGTCGATTTCCTTGACGAGATGCCCTTTGCCGATTCCGCCTATAGCTGGATTGCAGGACATCTGCCCTATGTGGTCCAGGTTTAAGGTCAGCATCAAAGTTTCGCAACCCATACGGGCGGCTGCCAAGGAAGCTTCGATGCCGGCATGCCCAGCGCCAACAACTATCACATCATAGATTTTCATTTTGTTTCACGTGAAACTAAAATATAAAACATACTTAACAAATTGGAATCAATTAAATTGCTCAGACCTTACAAGCTATTATTTTCCTATGCAAAATTCACTAAAAATACGTTCTAAAATTTCATCATTAGTTACAACGCCGACGATTTCTTCAAGCGCCTCCTTGGTCTCCTGTAAGTCAACGGCAAGGATTTCTGAAGGTAAATCCGCGGCGCATGCCTGTAGGGATCGCTTTAGACTTTCCTGTGCCCTTTGCAGCGCAGCTTTATGCCGCGCATTGGTCACAACTATTTCCGGCTCGTGAGAGCAGCTCATGAGTAAACGGCGCAGGGTTCTTTTGAGATTGTCCACACCCCGCCCCTCCGTAGCGGAAACGAAGACGGCATCATTTGTGAAAGATCTTAATTCTTCGCCAGTTAAACTTGCAGGGAGGTCTGCTTTGTTGACTACAAAGAGGGCTTTTTTGCTGCCGACAGCAGCTATTACGGCCTTGTCTTCTGGCGCCAGGGGAACTGAACCGTCCAGCACCACCAATACCGAGTCCGCCTCCTCAAGGCGCCTCAATGAAAAATCGACGCCAATTTTTTCTACTTGGTTATTCGTTTCGCGTATTCCGGCTGTATCCCACAGGACTACCGGAAGGCCATCGAGATTGATGCTCTCTTCGATAACATCACGAGTCGTTCCGGCTTCAGGGGTTACAATCACTCGTTCCTCACCGACAAGGGTGTTAAGCAAGCTTGATTTCCCGACATTGGGGCGACCAGCGATGCATACTCGTGCTCCGTCCCGATAAAGTCTTCCCCATTCATAGGTGTCGATGAGCGCGCCGATTCGATCGTGGAGAGCCCTGATTTGCGCAGAGAGCTGCGATCGATCCAAAAGGTCCAGTTCTTCCTCCGGGAAGTCAATTGCGGCCTCAACGTGGACGAGGATGTCGAGCAACCTCTCGCGCAAATCGTCAACCCACCTGGAAAGCTCGCCACGCACCTGTCCAATCGCCAGCTTGGCACTCTTGCTCGTGCGCGAGCGGACCACGTCTAGCACGGCTTCCGCCTGCGTCAAATCAAGACGTCCGTTGAGAAAGGCTCTCTTTGTAAACTCACCCCGGTCGGCTTGGCGCGCTCCATGGGCGAGGACAAGCTCAAGTATTTCCTGGACGAGCACGTGACTGCCGTGACAGTGCACCTCAACCACATCCTCTCCCGTGTAGCTACGGGGCTTACGCATGATTGTGAGGAGGACTTCATCGAGAACTGCGCCGCAGCGGGGATCGTGAATCGTGCCGTGGTGGAGGATGTGCGACTTGAGCTTGCCGTTACGCGGGCCGCTGGAGTGAAAAATCTCGCCGGCGATGCGCTCGGCATTCAGCCCGCTCATGCGCACGATGGCGACACCTCCCTCGCCTAGTGGAGTCGCTATCGCTGCTATAGTGTCTTCCTTGTACATGAAACGGCGCAGTTATCTTAACAATTGCAAAACTGAAGGCAACCAAATGGGCCAGCGTTCTTAGACCACGTGATGGTGATGGGTATCGACGCGTGCACCATTTTAACGAATCAAACAGGCGTGTTCGTAATCGTGTTTGTGGCTGATGTTGCAGCGATTTCGTAGATGGGTTGGGCGGCGCGAAACCCATCAATGCGGTGGTCGTGGAGGGCCCAGTTCCGCCGTTGATAGTCAGTTGCTTTCTCCGGGCTCGCGCCTTTCGCCCCAACCTATTGAGCGTAAAGCTGATTCACGAGCCGCTGGCTTCGATTTCTTTCACAAGGGTGGGATCGATAAAGTCAGTGGGATTGAGTGACTTGGCTTGACGGGTTTTGCAGGCTCATCGACGATGGTCTGAATTCCCGCGGGGCTAGTTAGATTGACCGTTAGTCATTACCATGGTAATTAAGCGCTGTGGCACTCGGACAATCAAAAGTTACAGCTCAGGGTCAAATTTCCGTTCCAGCCGAGGTCCGACGGTGCGGTCACGCCGACCCTACTCGCGCCAAATCGCTTCGCCCGACACGGTCGATTCTCTTTCTCACGCGAATACTTCTTTTGAACTTTTCCAACTAAGTCCCGTCTCAAAGCGCTCACGGTCGTGTGAAATAAAAGAATGGCCGGCCCATTTTCACCGACGCGGGTCCCCGCGTTGGTCTGGCGTTGTCGAGCGATTAGCGACGACCTTGGCACAATTGGTAATTGCATATGAGACGACCTAAGTCCGATATTCCGAATGGCGTGACGGAACGAGTCATTCGGGCGTTCAAAGAACAACAGAGTGAAGCCAAAGATCAATGGATAGGTGCCAGTCGCCTCATCCAGTTCGAGCTTCGCGAGTGCATTCGACGCGGAAGGGTTATCGGTCAGCGCTTTTA
>JBOHVR010000164.1:0-8009 GCA_050735755.1 Binatia bacterium | reverse complement strand
GTACTGGTGGAGTTCAGAAAGGCTGCGCGGCAGATATCCCGCGGGGATACCCAAGAGCTGCTCAATTCCGGCGGACTCAAAACAGTAAGCATCCTTCTCTTCGGTGCTAAGTAATCCCACGCACCGTTCATACGTCAATATAAAGGAATCGAGCAGCGTTGCGTGAACCCATTTGAGAAGCTCGGCATCTCGGGCCGAATACACTGTTCCCTTAGCAAACGCTCCCGCCGAAAACTGCAATTCGCCGTGCACCCGATCATGAATGGCATTGATACGCCCCAGTGCCCGTGCGCTTTCCGCCGCGTCACCGAATGTAAGCGCGAGCATGGAGTCAATCGTGCTCCTCAAACGGTCCAGACGAGCCGCCGGCTGGGATACGAAGACGCTATGCTCAGCCACTCCTTGAGCCACCAGAGGGTGAGCAAACTGCAGCAGGATTGCGCGTCCCCAGCCCAAAAGCAGAACGATTTCTCGGTGGATCTTCCACGCCACACTCTCCGGCCCAACAGATTTTGCGACCGTGACGGAATTTCGCTCGTCAACGCGGCCTTTTTGAAACGATAGAGCCATATTGTGAATTAACCGGGCTTGATTAAAAGATAGCGCGGAAAGATGGCGCAGAAAAGGACGGTCGGGGATGACCGGTTTTGCAACAGAACATCGAAAGCACGCGCGGCGACCGATGGCTATATGGGCCAGACCGTTGGGCGGGCTCCGTAATTTCCAAGATTTCCGACCTGCGCGAAAAAAGGTTGCGCCGCAGGGCACCGGCCCCCGACTCAATACCTGGCCGGCTGTTCTTACGCCAACAGGGCCTTTGAGGAGAAGTTGAGTAAGGCGGCCTCGATCAGGAATGCGCTGCGCGCCTGTACCAGGGTTGGCAGAAATCCTGAAACTCAAACCTTATGCTAGCGTGCAGGCGGTCCGTAATGTGTTCGAATCGGCTAAACACCAAGACAAGGCGGTCGAGAAAGTAGAGACCTGGTGTGCTCGGTTTACTACCGAAGCCTGTTTGGAAAGCTTCCCGATCGCATATCTCAACGCTCCCCGCGCTGCGCGCGATGCGCCGCCACCAAAGCCTGCAGCAACACATTGTATACCTGCCTTTCAATCGCCGGCCATCCACCGTACTGCGGATTAGTCAAAACGCAAATCGTCTCCCAATCCCGTCCCTCTCGCTGCAAAAGATCAGCCTGTTCGATCTGCGCTGGCGTCGGCCGAGTGTCCTCGGGTGCGCTCGCCGTGGCGATACTGAAACTTTTTGCCAGGGTCACGGTATCGCTGCGTGCCCGCGCGGCGGGTCGATCCGCAGCTTCAGCGGCTTCGGCGCCCAGCGTGAACGTAAACTTCTGGCTCGGGCCCTGCTGTGTCTTGGTAAAATTCAGCGGCGGCAACTCCATGCGTTTTTGCCGCCTCGCCAGCGACACAAACTGCCCAATCACCCAGCCAAAGAATAGCAAAAGTGCGAGGGTAACATACAAACCGCCTCCCTGATCCCAAAAACCTTGATCAACGTATCTGATGAGAAAGACGGCGCCGGCCACGACAGCAATCGTGAGAAGAATCAGGAGCGCGCGACAGAAAAGAACGGGCGCCGACTCCATTGGATCAAAAAAGATTTTCATACCTGTGCCATCCTTCCGATCACGCTTTCTCGCTGATACGAATTTCTTTTAATTTGGCTCTGCGTTATCGGCTCTCGAACATGCGTGAAAACACCTTTCTCGCGTTTCCTTCGGTGATCTTATGACGCTCTTCTTCGGTGAGCCAGTCAATGGACTGGAATAGGGGCACGATGTCCTCAAAATTTCGTCCCGTCTTGGGATCAATCGCGTTGACCGCGCCAAACATCTCTGTCGCAAAAAGCACGTTGTCAGCGCCGACCCGCCTGATTAAAAGCTCCATTCCCTCCGTATCGTAAATCGCCATGTCCCAGTAAACTCGACGCGCCGCCTCCTCGAAAGGCCCGAGCCCTTCCCTGACGTGCATCCCGCGATTGCGGTTCCACTGATACGGGATCGCGCCGCCGCCGTGGGGGATAACGACCTTCAATCTTGGAAAGTCCTTAAAGACCCGGGATTTCAACAGCTCGACCGCCCCGGCATTGTGCTGCGCGATATAATAGGAATTGGTGAGATGCATCGCCGGGTTGAGCGAAGCGCTGGCGTGGATAGTGCACGGTACGTCTAGCTCCACCATCTTTTCCCACAGCGGATACCACCATTCGCTTCCCAAAGACGGCGTCAACGGTTCCAATCCCCCGGCAACATCGGGATTTACGTTGCAGCCGACGAACCCTAATTCCTTGACGCAGCGGTCCAGCTCGTCAACCCACTCACGAGGACTGACTCCCGGCGATTGTGGCAGCTGGCAGACCGGCGAGATCTTGTCCGGCCATCGGCGCGCGACGCGCGCGATTAGGTCATTGCACGCTTCAGTCCAATATCGGCTCACGAGCGGCGATCCGAAGTGGTGTCCCATTGCGCCGGCTTGAGGAGAAAAGAGCAGCCTGTCGATGCCCGACTCTTTCATGCGTTTGAACTGTCCGGCCATCGAGCGTTCTAACTCCTCGTCGCTAACCTGCAGCTTTGCGCGCAGGGGTTTCGCCAGATTGATGATCTGGTGCCCGCGGTAGGCCTGGAGCTGCGGGGGAGCGGTGGTGTAATGGGTGTGCGCGTCAATGATCATGGGTGTTACCTCTCACTAACTCCTGGGGGCTATTTATCCGCCTTCGGAAATCCGTAGGCTTCGCTAATCATCTCACTCCAGGCGGGAAAGTTTTTTTGATCTTCCCAACTCGCGATCGAGACCTTGCGGCCGCGCAAAACCTTTTCCGCCTCGGACCCCTGCGCATAAATAGACGATTTTAGAGGTTCGCTTTCGTCGACGATCTTTTGCGCTTCGGGGCTCGCCTCAAACTCTAGCCATAGCAATCCCGCGTGAGGATTTTCCCCGCTTTCGAGTACGGCCTGAATCTCCGAGTGCCAAGCGCCAACGGGCTCGGGAATCTTCACTCCGAGGCTATCGGTCCGGTCCTCCTTGATGGCTCTCATGGCCGTGAACCAATAGATACCGCCGTGCAGGTCGTTCTCGCCCGCCCTCAAGGCGGTAATCGCGCGGCTAAACCCCCGGCTCCACACGGGAGTTTGCGTCCCAATTTTCTTCGCATACTCCCGCACCCATTCCTTGCCCATCGCCGGCACCAAGGCGGCGTGACACTTAGGCCTCAAGTCGAGAACGAACTTGCGGCCCTTGTATTCCGGCTTGAGAAAATCCTCCCAACCATTGGGTACGTTTGCGGCAGCGCGAAGCCTCTTATTGTAGGCAAAGCTACAGAACGAGGTCCCCAATGAGACCACTTTGCGGTTATTAGAATCGATCATTTTTTTAGGGATCGCTAAAATGCCGTGGTCGGCCATTCCCTGGATGTCGAATTTTTTCGCGTAGGGCACATACTCGTCGTAGAAGTCGGTGGGAATCTGCGATGTGTCCCAATCCTCTTTGATGCCGGACTTGAGCTCAAGGAGAAAACGCTGCGCGCCGTCCGGTCCCGTCAGGTCTTCCGATTTTATCGGACCAATGAAAGGGTACTTTTTCCTGAACGCCTCCATCAGTCTGCCGAGCGTCTTTGGATCCCACGATGTTATGACGTTGAGCTTACCTTCTTTCGTTGCCTTAGCGATAAGCTCGTCATGGCTCGCCAAAAAAACGTAGCCTTTCGACTCGGCCTGTTTCTTGGCCGCCTGCAAAGCCGAGCCCGCCGTAGCAAGGGTGGGCGGCGCGGCCGCCCCTAAGACGTTAAAAACGAGAAAAAATAAGGCTATGACAATGCGCATGATACCGCCAAAGCAAATTCGTTTTGTCCAGGCTCAAATCACTCCCGACGTTGGCACCTGCGTCAATTTTTCGCTGCGCTTCGTTTCATCGTCGAGCACCGGACTGAATCTTGTCGCTCCACCCTGGCGGCGGTTGCCGTTCAGATTATACTTTCCGCCGGCCAGCTTGGCCTCTTCCAATTTTACCTTGATGCTCACGTTTTTGGCGGGATCACGGAAGACATTCATCGGATCCTCGCCGCGCTCGACATTTTCCAACTGATCTTTCAGCAGCTTGCGGTAAAGAATCACGCCCTGATCCGACTCGCCCAGCCGCTCAAGGGTACGATCTGTGATCGGCCCTTGCGAATACCACGCGATCATGTCCTGGCCCCCGTTATTGGTGTGGAGCGTAGACCAATCGGGCTGGCCATTGGCATCCAAGGTCGGCACCGGAACCTGGTAGAAGGGAATCCTGTCTTCAGCGCCAATATCGGCCTCGGGACGTTTCACGTAGCAGGTATACCACCAGTGAAGCGTATGCGTGTCGTCCTCGGGGACGCGGATTTGAAAGGTCGTGCGGCGCGTGCTCCCACTGACGAGAATATGCGGGAAAAGAACCGGATGTCCCGTTCGCCAATCCTCATGTTCCTCGGTCTCGCCTTCGAGAACACGGCGCTTGATGATCCCATGTTCAAAGACATCAAAGCCGATCTTCTGATGGTGCAAAGGTTTCCCTTGTTCATCCGCTTTTCCTACACGTTCGAGAGCGTAATTGTTAAAGTGCTGGTGCAGCCACTCCACGTGCACGGGATCGAGGCCGTTTTCCATGATCTGCACCCAGTTGCACGGCACTACAGCCACGCCGATATCGCGCAACGCATCATCGCGCACGAAGGCTTCCCACCGGGGCAGCAGAGGAACAGGCTCGGGACCGAGATAAGCAAAGACCATTCCCCCGAGTTCCTCAACTGGATACGAAGTGATGCGCACTTTCTCTCTGAAAGCGCTGTCGGCCGACTCCGCCGGCATTTCAATGCACCTGCCCTCGCGGTCGAACTTCCAACCATGATACGCGCAGCGAAGACCGTCTTCTTCCGGGATGCCGTAAATCAAAGACACTCGGCGGTGCGGACACGTATCAGCGATGAGTCCCAAATGACCTTTGCGGTCGCGGTAGAGCACTAAAGATTCTCCGAGAATCTTCACCAGTTTTGTTGGATGGTCCATCATCTCGGAGCTTGCCGCGACAGGATACCAGTAGCGTCGCAACAAATTGCCCATCGGCGTTCCGGGACCCACTCGCGTGAGCCGCTCATTTTCTTCCTTGCTCAGCATGTTGTCCTCCTCTTATGGAATCGAGATGATGGAAAATGGAGAAATGGAGTGTTGGGTTCGGCCAATTCCCAGTACTCCCTTGACTCCAATATTCAATTACTTCTATCTGCCGTATTCCGGCGCGTTCTCCAACTGTTCGATGCGCGAATATCCGATCATTTTATACAGCCGATTTGATCCGGCAACAAAGCGCGCCGGCTTGGTCGAATCAGCGTTGAAATGTTGATGAATGGTATTCTGAGGAATGTAAACCAGATCTCCCTCTTTCCATTCCCAGCGGCTCGGTTCCTTCGCGATGCGCGCGTAGTATTGGTCCGTAATGTCCACCTCAACGTCCCAGTGCAAATCATAGCCTCGCCCCTCTAGAACATAAAAGATTTCATCGGCCATTTGCCACTGTCTTCCCGACCGGCTACCGGGCGCGATTTCCTGAAGATGAACGTCAACCGCCTTGATACGAAGAGGAACAGAGGCATCGGCTAGCAAGCGCAAACGACCGTGAGGAGTGGTCTGCCACGGCGTATCGGAAGGTTTGATGATTTTTTTCAATTGCACATCTTCCGGCGCGCGTGCAACCGTCCATTCGACGGGCTCGCCCCAACGCCCGTTATCCGGCGCCACGGTCCCGATGGGGCCCTGCTGATGCAAGCCTAAGAACAACCAGGTGGGTTTGGCCTTTATAATCAAGGCGACGAACGGAGTCTTGGGGTCAGGATTGTTGTGCCAGTGAACGGAATCGTTGTGCACCGCCACCGCATCGCCCGCTTCCCAATCGTAGCGAACGCCATCGTGCATGTCGAAGCCCTTGCCTTGAAGGATATAGAACAAGGCTTCGTTCTGATGTCCGTGACCCTTGTCTCTGCCGCCCGGCCCGACGGTAACGAAGTGGACGTGAAGGCTCTGCGTAAGGTACGGTTCTTTGCCCGGGCTGATAAGACTCTTTTCGACCGCCCCCTCGCCGATGCAATCGTGGTAATCGTAACTAATGACGCGCGGGATTGTGCTGAGTCGCTGGCGTCTCATCTCCGCGAGACCGTACGTCATGCTCTCAACGCCTCTGACAAAAACGCGCGCCTTGTCGTATCTCGGCGGAGGGTTAGCCATTTATAATTCTCCTTCGGTTCCTCGTGATAAAGTTTCCATCTGAAAGGAAGCTATAATGCAAAGCGCGATAGTGTCAAGTTCCTAAGTTTCGCGTTTTGGGTTGCGCGCTGACCCGATGCCCAACTCGAAAGCCGAACTCTCAAGGAGAAACGTTTTGGCGGGCTTATCGGTGGCGGAATTTGGCGACCAGACGACTGCCGTAGAAGCGCGCAGTCTCCGCACCAAAAGTGCGGCGTTTGAGCAGATCGAGATGAATCATCTTCCACGCGATGGACTTCGCCAGCGCCGCGCGGTCCTCCTCTTCCACATACTTCAGGAGATCTTGCAAGGTGTGAATCTCTTTTAACAGTTGCGCCTCAGGCGGCAAAACGCCGGCGTTTTTGAGCACGTGGTAGGAAATTCTCAGATCCTCCGGCATGTCGCCCCAATCTTCCAGTTCCAGTGGTTTTCCTCTTCCCGGCAGATTGTCAAATTCGCCCGCCTGCTGCGCCGCACGGATCTTTTCCTCAACCACTCGCGTAAAAAAAGATAAGGCCACTTTCACTCCCCTAAACTGAACGCGACAAAAACGCGCGCGCGCAGTTCTCGCTGCAAAAATACTGCCCGTCGCGGAGCAACGCCTCATTCTTCGGAAGGTAACTCTGGCATTGCGGGTCTAAGACCATGTCTTCGGCGGAGCGTAACGGTGCCTTTTCGGAGCGACCGGCCGCAGCCCATAGGCTCTTGATGAGACGATAAATAAGATAGGCGAGGATTAGGAAAAGAACGAACCTTAACACCAACGATTCACGCCCTCATCAGGCTTACCTTCTTCTCGTCCTTCACTTTGAGGAGTAGCTCGGAAATCGTCGAATCGAGCACGGGATGAACCACTTGCGGGGCAATCTCACTTAGAGGAATAAGCACGAACTTTCTATTTTGCATTTCCGGATGCGGGATTTTAAGACTCCGCTTGTTCACGGTCAAATCATCGTACAAAAGAATGTCGAGGTCAACAATGCGCGCTCCCCAGCGTTTCCGGACCTTCTTGCGCCCCATCTGGCGCTCAATATTCTTAAACCGCTTGAGCAGCTGTTCGGGGCCGAGCTGGGTTTCAATCTCGATGGCGCCATTGACGTACCACTGTTTGGAATCCCCGAACGGCTCGCTTTCGTAAAGCGAGGATTCCTTGGTGATCTTGGTCCCAGGAACTTTGGCAACCCTATCTAAAGTTTCAAGATAGTTTTCCCTTTTGTTCCCCAAATTGGAACCGATTCCTATGTAAGCCCGATGGGCCAAAATCCTTCAGGACGAATCCTTCAGGACAGCAGCTAAATCCTCACCTGTCGGATCCTATCCCCAACCTCCTTCAGACGTTGTTTATCAACGCACACTGTGAAACGAACATAGCCCTCGCCAGGGGCGCCGAAACCGTTCCCCGGCGTGGTTACGATTCCCGCCTCGTCCAGCAGTTTGGCCGTGAAATCGGCTGACGTGAGCCCTTTCGGAACCTCAACCCAAACATAGAACGTGGCACGTGGTTTCTCACAGCTAAAGCCCGCCGCATGAAGCGCGGAGACCAGTACATCGCGACGTTCCTGAAAGATCTTGCGCGACGGCTCGACGGCCTTGTCCCCTAGCCGCAAAGCCTCGATGCCGGCCTCTTGAACAGCCTGGAAAATACCCGAATCGACGTTGGATTTGACCTGAGCGAGCCCTGCGACCAGGTCTGCGTTGCCGACAGCCATGCCGATTCTCCAGCCGGTCATATTG
>JBOHVR010000163.1:0-3945 GCA_050735755.1 Binatia bacterium | reverse complement strand
CATACCAGAGGGATGATAACTTGCGGTGATGGCTTGGGATTTAGAGTCTTTCGCATGAAATTTCATTCCCGGATTCTAAATGTTACGTCGAAGAATAAGTGCCTTCATTTAAGAGGCACTACACTAGCAGGTTGAAAAAAGATTAGGAATGCTTCGAGAGCCTCATGCTTCGTCAGGCTCAGCAGAACGGAAAATCATCAACAATATCAACTCCCCTCCGTTCGTCCCTTCGATGAACTCAGGGCAGGCTCTGAGCCCCGTCGAAGGACTCCGAAAGGGTTTTTCATCAGCAACCTGCGAGGCTGAAGACAGAGTGGATGCTTGATGTGGCTCTGCGGACCCAAATTGAGTCCGAGTGTTGTGACTTCAAAAAATGGGTTTGTTTTCGGGCTAGAGATTCAGAACAAAGTCGAACGTGCCGAGCTGGCCGCCGGATGCGTCCCGCATGGACAGCAGTAGCTTCCGGTTGAAGATCCCGTCGCTTTTGTTTTGGGACTCTCCCGGAAAGTAAAGCTGGGTCGTGAGAATCGGCCGGTTTGGCGCTTGCACCTTAACATGAAAATGACGCGTCCGTCCCGGGTAAAGTCCTGGGACGACGGTTTCAAAATAGTACCTTCCTGCTTCGTCGGTGAACTGATGGCCGCGACATCGATAGCCCGCATTGTCGTAGACTCCGGCCGCGTCTGCATGCCAAAGATCGACCAAGGCCCGTGCTACTGGCTTGCATTGGGTCGTGCGGACGTATCCTTGCAGGAGGATTTTGTTACCATTGATGCTGGGCTCAAGGAGTGATGTGCGCCGGGGTGATTTGGGCTTGAAGTAGGGGCCTTCAGTTTGCGATGGAGTGACGTCGTCTCCGTGGCCGCAGGCCGGCGTTGGTTGCAGCGTTTGCGCCTCAACGTCCGTGGCCAGCAAGAAAACCGCGGGTAATCCCAGAGAGGCATGCAAGAAATTTCGCCGCGTCCAATGGCTGTGCCTGTCTTTCGCAATCACAATAAGAATATGGCAGGTTTTGAAACACCGTCAAGCACGTCGGATCGCAACGCATGACGGTTCACGGTGCTTAGCCGTTCGCCCCTTCGATTAACTCAGGGCTCCGAACAAAGCAAAGGGTGAACGGCTAAGCTACGAAGCGGTGTTCTGACGGCAGGATCGCTCTAATCGCAGACGTCGATCAAAACCCCGTCCGGATCAGCCATGTGGAACTTACCGAAGGGACATTTCTTGAACAGCTCGAGTCGGGCTTTTCCTTCGGATCCGTTGCCCACCGGACTCGGGCGCAAGCGATAGTTTTTTTCTGTCAGCTGTTCCAATTCGTTTTTAAAGCCGTCTAAGTTCTCCACCTTAAATCCGATGTGATCCAGCGCCGGCCGCTCAATCCCGGTCGCGTCGAAATCAGTGATCTGCCAGGGCATGATCATCAGGGTTACCTTTCCATCAGAAAGGTAGAAGTTCTTGTCGTCTGCAGGTTTTTCCGTGGGCTGAAGCTCGAGGCAGTCGACATAGAACTGCGCCAGCGCTTCGGGCATGACCGTGCGCAAGGCGAAGTGATTGATGGAGCGCTTCTGTTGCCATTCCCCGTCTTCATAGAGACCGGTTCTGTTCTCCATGCCCTTTTGCGAGAGATCGAAGACGTTGCCGGCAGGATCATGGGTGCTGATCCCTGCGAAGGGCCGGCTGGCCGGTCTCTTCAGTACGCGGATCGCTGGGTATTTTTCTTTGAAACGCGCGAAAACCGTCTCCACGTCTTCAACTTCGAAGCCAAAATGGTCGAAGCCTGCCTGGCGGCCCGATTTTCGCGAGTTGATGTTCAAGCCGACGTAGCCGTCGCCCACCACGGTGCTCGTTGGTCGCGCCCGTTCGGACGTGCGCATGTTAAAGACGCAGCGGTAAAATTTTTCCAGGAGAAAAGAATTTTCGCTGACAATTGCCATGTGCTTTATCTTTGCAAACATAAGCTTCTCCCTCTTTGCCAAGTGGGGGATAGTCCCGCAGAGAATGACGGTTGTCAAGGACTAACCTTACGCCGAAACCCTTTGCCCTTGACCCCTGTCTTTGCTGTGCCTATCCTTTTCTCGGTTTCATTCGGGTTTCCAAACCGGGCAACAGCCGCCGCATCGCGGATTTCCCAGCCGGGAAGAGAGGACACATGACAAGAATCAAAGGCGTAAGTAAAGAGGAAGCACCAGCGGACGTGCGCGCGATATTTGAGCAGCAGGAAAAGCGTTACGGCTCGATTCTCAACACCGGACGGGTGTACGCGCTCAGGCCTTCGATACAGAAGGGAGTGCAAGCGCTCGCGGAAGGGATCCAGCTTTCCGGCCTGATCGAGGCGGGCCTGCGCCACCTCGTTTGCATGAAGACCGCGAGCATCAATGGCTGTCCGTATTGAATCGACATTAACGCATCCAGTGGGATGCAGAATGGGGCACCGGCAGAAAAAATCGAGGCTGCGCTGGGGAACTACCGCAAAAGCCCGCACCTCTCACTGCGGGAGCGGCTGGCGCTGGAGCTGGCGGAGCGAATGACCTATACGAACAAAAACGTTACCGGTCGTTTCTTCCAACGGCTCAAGCGCCATTTTAGCGATGAGGAGCTTGTGGAGCTGGCGGCGATTATCGCGCTGGAAAATTTCCGCAGCAAATTTAATCCCGTCTTTGCCATCGAGTCGCAGAACTTTTGTCCGCTGCCGGCGGTCCAACAGGCATCGGCCGCCGCCGCAACCCGGTTCCACAAATGATCATTGCAAGGCGACAGCCTCCGTCTTCATTTAGAGGGTGGAATATCAAAGTGAGTGCCGTGACCAAAGGTCCGCTGGTAATCCCGCTGCAAAGCCTGGGGAATATATTTTTCCTCGAGCTCTCGGATCTTGTCGATATCCAGTAGCGGCGCGCTGTTCCTTTTGAGGGCGCCCCACCGGCTGGCCTGAGCCCGGCGGCCCCACTCCTCAATTGCGGCGGTTCCTTGCTCTTTAAACTCGTGCAGGAAGTCCCAAATGGCCTGAAGGCCGACGGCAGTCGTGAGGCTGGGGAAAAGGACAGCCGCGGCGCCCAGGGAGTGAAATTCTTCCAAAGTAGGAGACGGCGCCGCGCCATAGTAGGGAGGGATAACCGGAGCGGGTATGCGCCCGCAGGCTTCACGAATCTCTTCCCTGGTGCGGAGTGTATTCACCCAAACCGCGTCTACCTTCGCCTCCTTGACGTAAGCGATACAGCGCTCGACTGCGTTCTCGAAGCTTCCTCCTTCAGCGCCTATGGAATCGCAGCGCGCGCAGATCACAAAGTCAGGGTCGAGCTCGTTCTTGGCATCGACTGCCGCCCGATACTTGCCGATGGCTTCTTCAACCGAGATGAGGCGGCGTCCGGCAAAGGTCCCGGACTTTTTTGGCGCTTCTTGATCCTCGATGTGAATTCCGGCTGCTCCGGCGCGCACGAACTGTTGAACGCTGTAATAGACGTTGACCGCATTTCCGTAGCCGGTATCGGAATCGGCAAAAATGGGCATGTTGCAGGCCGCCGCGATCGCGCGCGCATTGTCCACCATATCGCGCATCGTGATAATGCCTTCATCGGGCAATCCGTGCAGGAAAGCCGCCGTCTGCGATCCTGCCATGAAGAACGCTTCGTATCCGACCATCTCCGCCATTCTGGCCATCAAAGGGCTGAAGCCGCCGGGAATCACAAGCAAGTCGGGGCTCTGCAAGAGCCTCCGGAATCGAGTCGTCATTTTTTCTGCCATATCCGCCTCCTTCGGTTTGATCTAAGCCTGAGCAATGATGAGCGCGCCGATGGTTTCTCCGCTACCCGTTCCAATTGTTTTTCCGTTTGCTTTTTCCGTTCATCCTGAGCATGTCGAAGGGCGAATGGAAATTCGTCAGCGCGAACTAGTGCAGTGTCTCACGCTGTTGGTACTTTATCCGGAGTATACCACCACGAAGGACACGAA
>JBOHVR010000162.1:0-2222 GCA_050735755.1 Binatia bacterium | reverse complement strand
CTGCTGACCATCGTGGGCTTTTCGGTCAACGATACCGTCGTCATCTGCGACCGCATCCGCGAGAACCTGCGCAAGAGCCGCCGCGAGAAGCTCGAGACCGTAGTCAACAACAGCATCAACGAATGCCTGAGCCGGACAATCCTCACGACCGGTACGGCTCTCATGGTTCTCTTGGCTCTGTTCCTGCTCGGTGGCGCCGTGATTCGCCCTTTTGCCTTCACTCTGCTCGTCGGGTTCATCTCGGGTGTTTACTCGACCATCTTCATTGCCAGCCCGATTATTCTCCTGTGGCAAAAGAGCGGGACGCGATAATTCATGCAGAAGCGGTGGCTGCTCCGCCAGGCCGACGACCCCGTTGTTGCTCATCTCTCCGAGAGCTTGAATGTCCCGCCCCTCATTAGTCGCATTCTGGTTCATCGCGGCTTGAGCGACCCAGAGGCTGCGCGCCGATTTCTTTCGTCGAGCCTGCGGGAGGATCTGCCGGCCCCTTTCTTGATGGCGGGGATGAAAGAGGCGGCCGAGCGACTGGCCCATGCCCTGCTCAAGCGGGAGAAAATCTGCATCTGGGGTGATTACGACGTCGACGGCACCACCGGCGCGGCCGCCTTGGTTCTGTTTCTACGCGCGCTGGGCTCTGATCCGCTGTACTATATTCCGCATCGGATCAGCGAAGGATACGGCGTCAACGAGGAAGGCGTCAAGGAGCTGGCTTCCGGCGGCGTGAGCCTCATCGTCACCGTAGACTGCGGGATTTCCAATCCCGAAGAAGTTAAATTGGCGCGCGCGCTGGGGATGGATGTAGTGATTGTCGATCACCATCTGCCTCCGGCGACTGTTCCTCCCGCGACAGCGATACTGGATCCGCACCGCAGTGACTGCTCGTTCCCGGATAAAGGCCTCTGCGCTGCCGGGCTCGCATTTTATTTGATCATGGGGCTGCGCGCGCACTTGAGGGAGATAGGATGGTTTGCGCGTACGGACGAGCCGGATATTCGGCCTTATCTCGATGTCATCGCTCTCGGGACCATCGCGGACATGGTTCCGCTAACAGGCGCCAACAGAGTTCTTACGCGCCGGGGTCTGATGGAGTTAAGCCGGTCGAGCAGGGCGGGCATTCTGGCGCTGAAAAAAGTAGCGGCCATCGCTTCAGGCGAAATCGAGGCCGGGCAGGTAGGTTTCCGGCTCGGGCCGAGAATCAATGCCGCCGGGCGCGTGGATGCGGCGCGAAAAGTCGTCGAGATGCTCACGACGGATTGCTATGAGACCGCGTATGCGATTGCCCAAGAGCTCGATGAAAACAATCGCGCGCGCCAGGCGATGGAAGCGCGCGTGTTAGAAGAGGCTTTAAAGCAAATAGAAGAAAAGTCTTTATCCGCTGAGGGCCGTTACTCGATCGTGGTCGGCGCCGACGGCTGGCACCCCGGTGTCTTGGGAATTGTCGCTTCCCGGATCGTCGAGAGGTTCTATCGGCCCACGGTCGTCGTCGGTTTTGATGCCGGCCAAGGGAAGGGCTCGGCGCGGAGCATTCGCGGGCTGCATATAACCAACTCGTTTCGGGAGTGCGCCCAGCTGCTGCAAAAATTCGGCGGTCACGAATATGCCGGAGGGCTCAGCCTGGCAGCGGCCAGTTTTCCGCTGTTCTGCGAACGCTTCGAAGAAGTAACGCGAAAACAACTCAAACCTGAAGATTTGACTCCGGTCCTCGAAATCGACGGCGTGCTGGAGTTTGCCGATGTCCGGTTTGATTTGGCCACGCAGATCGAGGTACTGGCCCCGTTTGGCGTAGGAAATCCCGAGCCGGTATTCATGAGCTCTGGTCTCGAAGTGACCGAGCGCAAGGATTTTAACGCCTGCACGCGCCTGCGGCTAAAGCAAGGAAACAAAACTCTGACCGGCCTCTCTTTCAGGAAAGAGCAGAATCCCGCCCTTGTTCCCGGCGCCAGGATTGATCTTGCCTACCGGTTGGAAAAGAACGAATGGAACGGAACCTGGGCGCTGGAGCTGAACATCGTGGATGCGCGACCGGCAGGCGTAACAGGACCGGTGGGTATTTCATCCGCTCAATGAGGCTGCAATTACTTGGTACTTCCGCCAGTCCCTAGCCCGGATTTCTCACGAATAGAGAAGAGAAAGGCCGCTCTTTGTGGCATAATGCGTGTGTCACCAACGAATTATACGGAGGAACAAGAGCGGCCTTATGGAAACAGAGTGTACACCAGAAC
>JBOHVR010000161.1:0-5811 GCA_050735755.1 Binatia bacterium | reverse complement strand
GTTTAGGAGCGCGCTCCAGCAACCCGGAGAACTGCAGCTTAAGATTATGCAAGCGCAGGAGAGAGTCTTCGAACCGCGTGTGGTCCTTCTGCACAATCATCGCCAGCTCCAGCGAGGCCGGAGTGCCGCGCGGTTTTGCCAGCCACTGCCGCCATCTCACAGCACTCTGTTTGGCGTGGATGAGGGCGTGAACGTTGAGATGGTTCAGATTACCCGTCAACTCGGCGGCTACGGTCATAGGACCTTCAGCAGAAAGCGACTGGGGGACGACAGGCTCCAGAAACGGGATTTTTCTTAGCCGCGCCAGTTCTACGGAGTCAAGTTTGATTTCGCTCTGGACGGTCGAATCGAGGCAGGAGTCTCCGCCGAGGCAATTGATCTCTCCGCTCAGCCTCACGTTGGTCTTGGTGGAACCGAAGAAAGCGCCCGCAAGCCGCAGGTTGCTGATGTGGGGGTGGACAATACTTCCCCTCAGGCGGGTCTCGACCTGTACGGGACCGACGAGATCGACGTAATTGGCAAGGGCTTCTCTTAGAACCGGGACCGCGCTCACGAGATTCGCGATGAGCAGCCCGTCGGTGCGGATCCATACATCCAGGGGAAAGCTCGTCCAGTCGGCCGCCGCAGTGGAAGGCTTGACCCAGCCCTCCAGACTCAGATTTTTTTCCTGGCCATGGACCGGAAAGACGTTGGCAGTGAGACGAAGCTTGCGCGAACCTTCAAGGTCATAGTCGGAAAGCTCCATGCTCACGTTTTGCACTCTGATTTCGATCGGTTCTTTGACGGATCGGTCGACAAAATCGATCGTGCCGTCTTCGATTTCCAGGGGAGCAGTGAAAAAATACGCGGTGGAGCCTTTCTGGGCAACCGCGCGGCTGAGAACGTTGAGATCGCCCAGCTCGTTGCGGACGATCTGGATTTCGGGTTCGGTCAAGATGTAGCGCTTGATCGCGATTTTCCCCTGAAGAAGGGAAAGCCAGCTCAGCGGCATGCGCAGCTTTTTGGCTTCAATGAAAGGGGTGGCGGCAAAATGGGGATCATCGGCGATGCGAAAATTCTTTGCCGTAAGCGCCGGTCCGCCCCAGACGGTGAAGCGGATATCCTCGAACACCAGAGGGCGTCCAAGGGCGGTTGCGATCTCCTGCTGGAGCAAGGGAAGGTTCTTGTGAACGAGGTGGTTGAGCGGGATTGGCAGGAGAACCCAGACAGCGCCAAGTCCAACCAGGATGGCGATAAACGCTCTGCGCCCCATGAAAGCCGGCCGGCTGCGAAAAATGGCCGGGAGCTTAGCGAATGCTCTCGACGATCGTAGCAATTCCCTGGCCCACGCCGATGCACATAGTCGCTAACCCGTAGGAGCTGCCGCGCCTTTTCATCTCGTGGATCAAGGTTGTCATGATGCGCGCGCCGCTGCACCCGAGAGGGTGTCCGAGCGCGATCGCCCCGCCATTGACGTTCACTTTCTTCGGATCGATCCCGAGCTCTTTGACGCAGGCTAACGATTGGGACGCGAAAGCTTCATTGAGCTCGACGAGGTCGATCTTCTCTATGGTCAAACCCGCTCTCTTGAGCGCTTTCGTTGTCGCGGGCACGGGTCCCATTCCCATGTACGAAGGATGAACTCCCGCAACCGCAGAACAGACGATTCGTGCCAGCGGCTTAACGCCCAGAGCTTCGGCGCGCCCAGGCGTGGTCATCAGCAATGCCGCCGCGCCATCAGAGAGCTGGGACGAATTTCCGGCAGTGACGGTTCCATCCTTTTTAAATACCGGCTTCAACGCCGCCAGTTTTTCCAGGGATGTGTCGGCGCGGGGGCCCTCGTCGCGATCATAAACTTGCGCGGCGCCCTGGGCTTGTTTGCTCTCAGCCGGGACGATTTCGCCTTTGAGAATGCCGGATTGCGCCGCGCGCAGAGCGTTTTGATGACTTGCCAGGGAAAACCGGTCTTGCTCCTCGCGGCTGATCTGATATTTCTCGGCGACATTCTCTGCGGTATCGCCCAGTTCGATCAGAGGGTAAAGTTCTCCCAAGCGCGGATTGGGAAAGCGCCATCCGAGGGTGCTGTCGTAAACCGTCACGTGACCGCGCGGAAAAGGAGTCTCGCCTTTGCGCATGACCCAGGGCGCTCGCGTCATGCTCTCGACGCCCCCGGCAATAAACAGGTCGCCGTGGTCGGCTTCGATTGCGCGGCTGGCCTGGTTGATGGCTTCTAACCCGGAACCGCAGAGGCGGTTGACGGTTGCTCCGGGAACGGAGTAGGGAATTCCCGCCAAAAGAGAGGCGTTGCGCGCGACGTTGCGGCTGTCTTCGCCGGCCTGGTTGGTGCAGCCGAGATAGACGTCTTCAATCTCTTCGGGACGAATACCGGTGCGTTGTATCAGCTTGGCGATCACATAAGCCGCCAGGTCGTCGGGGCGAAAGCTTTTCAGAATGCCCCCGTGACGGCCCATCGGCGATCTCACGGCGTCGACAATAACCGTTTCTTTCATAACTTCGGTTTAACGCAGAATCCGCGCCCTGTCCTTTCTCCAAGCCAGCCCGCTTGCACCATCCTCTTGAGCAGTGGCGCCGGCCGATAGCGGTCATCGCCGGTCTCGCGCTGCAGCCCTTCCAGCACAGCGAGCACCTCGTCCAGCCCCGCTTGATCCGCCCAGCGCAGCGGTCCCTGGGGGTAGTTCACCCCGAGCCGCATGGCGATATCGATCTCGTCGGCGCCAGTAACCTCTTCGCCGAGAGAGCGCGCGGCCTCATTCATGATGAGACTCACGATCCGGGGAAAAACAAGCCCAACTCCCTCTCGTACCCGAACGGTAGGCTTTTCTAATTGCGAGAAAAAATCCTCCACTGCCTGAAACGCGGGCTCTTGTGTCTTCAGCCCTGCGCTTAACTCTATCACCTTTCTGGCCCTGATGGGATAGAAGGTGGCAAAACCGACCATCCGCTCCGGCCTCGTTGTCCAAGACGCAATTTCCGTAACGGAAAATCTAAGGCAAGATGTCAGAATGACACAGGAAGGCGGTAGCGCCGCATCGAGAGCGCTGACGAGACCCCTTTTTTCTTCCTCGTCTCCGGCTGAGGTCTCGACTGCGAGCGCCGGCGCGCGCGAGATATCGGCCGGCGCCGCGCCCAGCTCGACGGGCAATCCCGCTTGCTGGCAAAGTTCAAAGATTTCTTTGGCCAGAGGACTGGCGCCAAGGACAGCGAAATTATTTGCCATAATTGTAAAAGCCCCGGCCCGTTTTCCTTCCCAGGTTCCCGGCCAGAACCAATTTCTGCTGAATGGGGCTGGGGCGGAAGCGGGGATCCTGGAAGAAAGAGTGGTAGAGCGATTCGGTGGCGGCGAAATTGACGTCGTTGCCGATAAGGTCCATGAGCTCGAACGGTCCCATGGGAAACCCGCCGGCCTCCTTCATGATGCGATCGATCGTTTCGACGTTCACCCCGCCTTCGCCGAGAATGCGCAACGCTTCATTATAGAAAGGACGGGCGACGCGATTGACGATGAACCCGGGAGTGTCTTTTACCCGCACCGGCGTTTTGCCCAATTGACGCACGAGTTCCACGGCTTTATCCATCACCGCCGCGCTCGTGTGGTCGCCCTGGATGACCTCCACCAAAGCCATCAACGGGGGCGGGTTGAAAAAATGCATGCCGAGGACGCGCGCCTGATTTTTGGTTGAAGCGGAAATGGCGGTCACCGAAAAAGAAGAAGTGTTGGTCGCGAGCAAGGTCTCGGGATCGCAGATAACATCGAGCTTGGCGAACATTTCGCGCTTGAGTTCGAGTTTCTCCGGAACGGCCTCAATCACAAGGCAGGCGTCTTTGAAGTCTTCCGGAGCGAGCGTGGGATGGAGCCGTTTGAGAGACTTTTCCTCCTCCTCGGCGGTGATTCTGCCGCGCTCCTTCGCGCGACCAAGAAAGCCCTGAATCCGCTTGATCGCGTTGTCGACGAAGTCTTGGGAAATGTCATAGAGAACCGCATCGAAGCCGGCTTGCGCGGCAACCTGAGCGATGCCGCCGCCCATTGTGCCGGAACCCAAGACGCCGATTTTTGTCCGATTGACCATTTATTTGCCCGTGAAAACGGGAGTCCGTTTTTCGAGAAACGCGCGCACGCCTTCATCATAATCGGCGCTTCTGCCGGCGATCTCCTGGAGATAGGCTTCGTAGTCGAGTTGGGCTTCGAGCTCGGGCAGGAGAGAACGGTTGAGCGCGCGCTTGATCAGCCCGATGCCGCGCGGGCCGCGGCCGATCTTCTCGGCGATTTCTTTCATAGTTGCCGGGAACTCAGCCGGCGGCACGACTTTCGCGACCAGGCCGATTCTGTGGGCCTCGCGCGCGTCCACTGGCTCGCCGAGCAGAAGAAGCTCGAAGGCTTTGCTCAAGCCAACCAGCCGGGGGAGGAAGAAGCTCCCCCCGGAATCGGGCGCCAAACCGACGCGCACAAAGGCCTGAATGAAACGCGCTTCTTCCGACGCGACCCGCAGATCACAGGCGAGCGCCAGGTTACAGCCCGCCCCGGCCGCAACGCCGTTGACTCCCGCGATAACGATCTTCTCGGTGCGGCGGATGCGCAGAATCATGGGATTGTAGCGCTCGCGCAGAGATGTGCCGAGCGAGCCCCGCTGTTCTTTGGTGCGCCCCTTGAGGTCTTGTCCGGCGCAAAAAGCGCGCCCGGCCCCTGTGAGCAAAACGCAGCGCACGCTGCTATCGGCGTCGCCGTCTTTGAGCGCGTCCTGCACCTCGGCATTCATCTGCGGTGTGAAGGCATTCAACGCTTGCGGCCGGTTCAAAGTAATCGTGGCGACGCCGTTTTGTTTCTCGTAAACAATCGTTTCGTAGCTCACTGCCCGGCTCCCCGTCACTTTCCCTGGAATATGGGTTTGCGCTTTTCGACAAAGGCTTTCATGCCCTCTTTGCGGTCCTCGGAGGCGAGCAGGAGATAAAAGGATTTGCGCTCGAACTCAAGCGCTTCATCGAGAGGAGTATTGAACGCTCTTAGAATCGCCTCTTTGGCGGCGGCGATCGCCAACGGGGGCTTGGCGGCAATCTTGCGCGCGAGGCTCTTGGCTTCGTCGAGGAGAAGCTCGACGGGAACCACTTTGTTGACGAGTCCGATGCGCTCGGCCTCGGCGGCGCTCAACTGCTCGCCGGTAAGCACGAGCTCCATCGCGCGATGCTTGCCTAAGAGCCAGGTTAGCCGCTGCGTGCCTCCGGAACCCGGGATGATACCGAGATTGACTTCGGGTTGGCCGAAACGGGCGGTTTCCGATGCGATGATGATGTCGCAGCTCATCGCGAGCTCACAGCCGCCGCCCAGGGCAAAGCCGCTGACGGCGGCAATGAGCGGTTTGGAAATTCTATTGATGCGATCACGGTAGGCGAGCCGCCCTCGCAGCCGCTCTTCGAAAGGCGTGGCCTCGGCCATTTCTTTGATGTCCGCGCCCGCGGCAAAGACCTTTTCCCCGCCGGTGAGGATGATCGCGCGGATCGCGGGATCTTGATCCAGCGCCTCCAGCGCGATCGCCATCTCCTTGACCAGGGCAAAGGACAAAGCGTTGAGTTGCTGCGGGCGATTCATCGTCACGACCGCGATCGCTCCATCCTTTTCTACCGCGAGGGTCTCGTAACTCATTGCAGGTATGAGCTATAGCCCATGGATAATTCACTTTCAAGGTAAGATCTGCAAAGGAACCGGCACCACGAAGCACACGAAGAGAACGAAGAGAACACTTGAAGTGGAATCAAGAGACTTGTTTTTTAAGACCTTCTTCGTGTCCTTCGCATGCAGCCTATACGGTTGCTTGTCTA
>JBOHVR010000160.1:0-3498 GCA_050735755.1 Binatia bacterium | reverse complement strand
GTGTTACCGGCTGATCGATCCGGGCAGCGAATGGCGGTTACACCGGTTGTGGTTTGATAGGAGCGCGATGGGAGACTTGCTCGGCGAGGATTATGCGCTGGTGGAGAAAAATGCGCTGTATCGCTGTTTGGACAAAGTGCTGGAGCATAAGCAAGCCTTGTTCAGTCATCTCACCGAACGATGGCAGGGTCTATTTGGCGCCAAGTTTGACGTGCTGCTCTACGATCTAACCAGCACTTATTTCGAGTCCAGTGAACCCGTCGATGACATGGACAAGCGCCGCTATGGATACAGCCGTGACAAGCGCCCGGACTGCGTGCAAGTGGTCATCGCATTGATCGTCACACCTGAGGGGTTTCCGTTGCCCTACGAGGTGCTGGCGGGCAACACCTCCGACCGAACCACACTGAGAAAGTTCTTAAAGAATTGAAACCCAGTACGGCAAAGCCGAGCGCATCTGGGTGATGGACCGCGGTATTCCCACCGAGGCAGTACTCACTGAGATGCGCCAGAGCGATCCGCGGGTTTATTACTTGGTGGGCACGCCCAAAGGGAGACTCAGCCAGCTGGAGCAAAAACTTTTAGGTTTGCCCTTTACCAAGGTGCGGTCGGGGGTCGAAGTCAAACTGTTAGCCCACGAGCAAGAACTTTATGTGTTGGCCAAGAGTCACCCTCGCATCGACAAAGAACGCGCCATGCGTCGTCGTCAGCTCAGGGCGCTCATCAAACGGCTTAAAGAACTTCAACAGATGAAATTTAACAGCAGCCAAATGTTGCTGCTCAAACCGGGAGCGACCAAGGGGAAATATCGCTCTGCTTGGCGCTTGATGGACATTGTCCTACCCGAATCAAAAACCCACGCGGCCAACTTCACTTTCTCTTTCCGGCTCAATCGGCAAAAGCTCAGAGCAGTAAGCCGGCGCGAGGGCCGCTATCTGCTACGCACCAATCTATCGGGTAAAGAGCCGACTCAACTCTGGCAGTTCTACATCCAACTGGTCGAGATCGAAGCCGCCTTCAAAAACTTAAAAGACGATCTTCAATTGCGTCCGATTTACCACCAGCTGCAACACCGAATTGAAGGGCACATCTTTGTGGCCTTTATTCGCTTATTGTCTGCATGTCACCCTGAGGGCGCAACTACGGCCTGTGGCCTCTGGACTGACGCCTCGTGCGGTGCTCGATAAGTTTGCCACCATCCAGATGCTCGATGTCAAGTTTTCCACCACAGACGGTCGTACTTTGATTCTTAGCCGTTACACTGAGCCTGACACCGATCACAAGCTTCTGTTAGAACAACTCAAACTCACATTGCCGCTCCAGCCGCCGCCCCGAATCACTCCGGCGGCCCACAGATGCACTAACAACATCAAGCCAAATGTAGTGGAGACCTTTTGACTGTGAGGGTTGTTTTTATTCGCTTTTTAGATCGATTACCCTTCCAGTTGGTAAAAATGGGTTAGCGCCCGAATCCCAACATTTGCCAATAAGGAAACTGACTGCTTCTTGTGCGCTAACTAACTCAGTGACCGGAACGGGTCATGGAAACAGGAGAAAAAGCAGACCGTCTGACCAACCAAAAAGGGGAAACCATTTTCCACCAGAGTCTCCAGACCGGATTGTGATTTTGTGAGTGGGTCAGTAGCAGGAACAGATCACCGTCAGCTTCATACTCCCCAAGAACCTTTCTCAAACTCCCGGTGTACAGGTTGACGCTCGTCTCTACTCCCTGTCGCTGCAAGCTTTCCCGGCAAGGAGAAAGCTGTTGCTCGGCTAATATTCTTTGCGTATCCCAACAGTATCTCTCCATGATCTGTCGTCCCGCCAACATAGCCTTGTCCCGGCTCTCCGCGGTAACCCGGTGATCCCGCAGCCGGGTTTGCCATTGCCCTACCGGATACGAAGTCAGGAAGATGACCCGCGAGCCTGGCTTGGCGACCTTCTCGATATAGGGGAGAAACTCCTCGACCTTGTCGTTTCTCTTGATGGGCACCAAAATCGTTTTTGCCATGAGTCTTTTCTCCTTTGCCGGGGATTCCTGATGGTTTGATTGAGCAACTATAAGGCCAACGCCGGAGATGCGGCCAACAAGGATAAGCGCTCGCCCAATCAGGAGAATTTTGGCAGACCCATGCGCGTCCCCGACAACGAGGGCAGAGTTTCGGACATCTTTATTTACAATTGCCCGGGCAGTTCTTTGCCGAAACGCATTGAACGATCACGGGATTTCCACGTCTGTTAACGGAGTTCCGCAGTGTCAACTTCGTTGGCGGGAAGAATCACTTTAGCGATGAAAAATGGATCGGCTATTTATGAACGATAGAGGTTGCGTTGTTTTTGGCTCTTAGAGCTTGGTAGACCCTTTCCGCAGTAATCGGCAGCTCGAAGACACGCGCGCCCACCGCATCGGCCACGGCGTTGGCGATGGCGGCAGGCGGACTGTTGTTGGCGAACTCTCCAATCGCCTTGGCCTCGTAAGGGGCTAGGCCGCCCCCCGAACACACCAACACTGTCTCCAGTTTGGGCGCGTCCGCCGCTGTCGGCAGCTTATAGTCGCCCAGGTTCGCATTGATGACCTGCCCGTTCTCCATGACCAGTTCCTCCATGAGAGCCTGGCCTATGCCCATAACCACGCCACCCTCGATTTGGCCCTGATGCGTGATGGGATTGATGACGGTGCCCACGTCATGGGCAGTGGTAAACCGGTGCAGCCGTACCTTGCCCGTTTCCGGATCAACGTCCACTTCAGCGACCTGCGCGCACATGTAGGTCACTTCGTCGGGCGGCGGCAAATCCTCATTGATCGTGGTCGTGAGGCGACCGGCTCGGGCGACGATTCGCTTTAAACTGACCTGCTGGCTGGAATCCTGAGAGAGCCAGAATCTGCCGTCGCGGAAATCAATCTCCTCCGGCTTGCACTCCAACGCGCGTGCGGCTTCAGTCAATAGGCGCGCCCGTAGCTCGCCGCAGGCGCGAACAACGGCGTGGCCGGCGACGTAAGTTACCCGGCTTGCCCGGGCACCGCTGTCGCGCGGCGCGGTATCCGTATCACCCACCAAGACCCGCACCTGCTGGATCGGCACTCGCATTTCCTCTGCCACAAGTTGCCGCAAGATCGTGTGCGTGCCCGCTCCTTGATCAAAGGTAGGGCTAAGAATCGTGAAGCTGCCGTCCGTCTCGACGGTAAGAACAACTCCCGTGTCGCCGCCGCTTATGTGACGTCCGTAAACGGCAATGCCGCGGCCGGAGTTGCGGCCGGACTTCGGCCTCTTCCAACCGGCAGCATCCAATGACGCCTGCAGGACCTCGCGAAAGCGCACGCTCCGGAGCCGCTGGCCAATGGCGTCCTCATCCCCCTCGCGGAGAAGATTTTTCAGCCGAAACTCGGCTGGATCCACACCTAATGCTCGCGCGATCAGATCCGTGTGCGATTCCAAGGCGAAGAAGATCGCCACGGATCCCGGACTGCGATAGTAGCCGCCGGGAACTGTATTGGTG
>JBOHVR010000159.1:0-3299 GCA_050735755.1 Binatia bacterium | reverse complement strand
GCACAAAGGAAACGGGGGGCAATGTCGAAGTCCTTCTAGTGGAGCCGTTTCCAAATTTCTCGGAACTATGGATTGCCTTGATCGACGCGTCCAAGAAGCCGCGGGTGGGGAGCCGTCTCTGTTTTTCTGCCGCGGTTTCCGCCGAAGTCATCGGTGACATGGGTCAAGGTCGTTTCGGCCTAAAGTTCCGCTATCCCGGAGAATTCGAAGATATCATTGAGCAGTTGGGCGCGCCGCCGCTGCCTCCGTACATCGAACGGCAGCGCCAGGTTAGATCCACCGATCGGGAACGCTACCAGACCGTGTATGCGAAACATCCAGGGTCGGTGGCGGCGCCGACGGCCGGGCTTCATTTTACGCGGGAAATGCTTGATGACTTCAGCCAACAAGGAATCGAGAGCGTCTTTCTCACCCTCCATGTCGGACCGGGAACTTTTCGCCCCGTGCGCGAGGCCGTTGTCGAACGGCACCGGATGGAAGGCGAGTGGTATCGGATCGACGCGCCGACAGCGGAAAAGATTGAGCGCGCGAAGCGGGAGGGGAGGAGGATCATCGCCGTCGGCTCAACGACGACGCGCGCCCTCGAATGGAGCGCCCGTCAAAAAGGGAAGATTGAGGCCGGCGAAGGAATTGCGCGTCTTTACATTCACCCGGGGTTTTCCTTTCGCGTCATTGACGGGTTGATTACGAATTTTCATCTGCCGGGTTCGACGCCGCTTATTTTAGTCGCTGCGCTCGCGGGCCTGGAGTTGACGCGCACCGCTTATCAAGAGGCCACTCGTCTCAACTACCGCTTTTATAGTTATGGCGACGCGATGGTGATCGTTTGACCGTGCACGGGTGCGTGATCGCGTTCGTTCGGTGATTGCGGATGCTTTGTTGATTCACGGGCATGAGCCACGGGCACGAATGACGATATGCTCAATTTTACTGTCATCAAAAAAGACTCGATGAGCCAGGCACGGCTCGGTCAACTCGCGACTCCGCATGGGGCCGTAGAGACGCCGGCGTTTATGCCGGTCGGGACGCAAGGGAGCGTGAAAGCCCTGGCGCCCAGAGATCTGGAAGAATTGGGGTGCCAGATCCTGTTGGCGAACACGTACCATCTTTATTTGCGGCCGGGAGTCGACGTGATCTCGGAGCTGGGCGGATTGCATCGCTTCATGGGCTGGAAAGGGCCGATTCTTACCGACAGCGGAGGTTATCAGGTTTTCAGTCTCGGGGCTTTGAGAAAGATCGCCGAAGAAGGCGTGCGCTTTCAATCCCATCTCGACGGTTCCACGCATCTGCTCACGCCGGAGAAAGTCGTGGAGATCCAGGAACAGCTTGGCAGCGATGTCGCCATGGTGTTAGACGAGTGCATTGCCCAACCCTCCGGTTGGGATTACTGCCGCGATTCTACGGAGCGCACCGTGCGCTGGGCCGAGCGGTCGTTGCGGTCGCGCAGCAAAAGCGGCATGGCGCTCTTCGGGATCGTCCAAGGCGGCACCTATAAAGACTTGCGCGCTCGCTGCGCCCGCGAACTGACGCAGCTCCCGTTTGACGGTTTTGCCGTCGGTGGATTGGGGGTGGGCGAGGGTGAAGAGGCGTTAAATGAAATCGGCATCTTCACGGCGGCGCTGCTGCCGCAAGGGCGGCCGCGTTATCTCATGGGAGTGGGGCGGCCGGAGGATTTGATCTCCGCCGTGCGCGCGGGCTACGACCTCTTCGATTGCGTTATTCCAACGCGCAACGCGCGCCGGGGCACGCTGTTCACCTCGCGCGGGAAGATGAGCATCAAACGCGCTGAATTTACCCGGGATCCGCGTCCGGCCGATGAGAGCTGTGATTGCTATTGCTGCCGGCATTTCTCGCGCGCTTATTTGCGCCATCTTTATCTCGCCGGGGAAATTCTGGGCGCGTGGCTGCGGAGCCTGCACAATCTGCACTTTTATCACGCTCTGATGGCGGCGCTGCGTCGCGCCATCCGCGAAGGAAGTTTGGAGGATTGCGCAGAGCGATATAAAAAGGCATATGCAGAAGTCAGAGTCCAATAGCTTGCTTCTGTCGCAGGGGCACTTTTTTATGGGTGACCCCGGGTTTCGCGTCTTGGTTATACGGGAGGAAACATGGTAGACGTCGCATGGGCGCAAACGGCTCAAGAGCCATCTTTGCCGGGCATACTGGCCACTCCGCTACCCGCATTCGTGCTGGTCTTTATAATTTTTTATTTTCTTCTGATTCGCCCGCAGCAAAAGAAAGCCAAGGACCACCGGGCAATGCTGGATAAGCTGAAGAAGAACGATGAAGTTATGACCTCCGGGGGAATCTACGGTAGAGTCGTGGCTCTCAACGACAAAGACAATACGGTCACCTTGGAAGTCGCTTCCAACGTGAGGATGAAGTTCAGCCGCGCTCACATTTCCGCGATGGTCAAAGTAGAAAAGGGAGAGAAAGTTTCCGCCAAGGAGGTCAACGAACACTAAGATGCGCCGCCGTGTTACCATCCGATTGGCAATCCTTGCGGCTCTGGCCCTTGCCGCGATTTTGTATCTCGCACCCAGCTACGTGGGCGAACTGCCGGAGTGGTGGCCTTCGTTTCTGCCCAAGGACAGGATCAATCTCGGGTTGGATCTTCAGGGAGGCAGCCATCTCATTCTCGAGGTGAAGGTGGACAAAGCGCTGGAGAATCGCGTGGAGCGGATCAAGGAGGATCTGCGCCGGACCTTGGCTGAGAAGGGGATCGCTGACGCCGCGCTCGAACGCACCAAGGACAATCAGATTCAAATCAAGGTGCCCGCCGCGGCGGGTGAAGGCCTGCGGGATCTTGTGAAGATCGAGTTTCCCAATTTGGTTCAAGTGAATTCACACACGGTGGCCGGGAGCTTGGAATTATGGCTTTCGTTGCAGAAGGAGGAACTCCGCTCCCTGCGCGAAGAAACCGTGGATCAGTCTCTGGAAACGATTCGCAACCGGATTGACCAGTTCGGCGTAAGTGAACCGATCATCCAGCGACGGGGGCAGCAAGATATCTTGGTCCAGCTCCCTGGAATTCAAGATCCGCAGAGGGCCAAGGAAATCATCGGCAAGACCGCGCTGCTCGAGTTCAAGCTCGTCGACGAGACGCATAATGTCGACGAGGCCGCGCGCGGCAATCCCCCGCCGGGAACGGAAATTTTGTACGGCTATGCCGTGCGCGGCGACGGGAGACTGGGAGCGGACAAGGTTCCCTATCTATTGGAAGCGCGGACCTTGATGACGGGTGACTATATCGCGGACGCGCGCGTGCGTCCCGGCTCCGGACTCGACGGGCCGTACGT
>JBOHVR010000158.1:0-11356 GCA_050735755.1 Binatia bacterium | reverse complement strand
ATAATGGCGATCCAGTGCACGTCTTTTTCACGGTTAAAAAAGTGCTTGAGGCCGACCATAGCGAGGAACGCCCCCCCCGAAAGCCGATACTGAGACATGCGCGCTGGAAAGAACACGCGAGTAGATGTCCGGTCGAGTGCTGGCCATGACCAATGCCGAAACGGGATCGATTCGCGCTATGATCGCGACGATGATGAGCGGGAAGACAATCCTCATCCCGAAAACCGCGATGGCGATCCCCCAGGTAATAAAACGGCGCCGCCAGACGGGCGTCATCTCCTTCAGCACCGTTGCGTTCACGACAGCGTTGTCGAACGACAGCGAGACTTCGAGAATCGCGAGCACGGCGACGATGAAGATCGTCGAAAGGGCGCCGCCCAAGCGGCCGGTGGTCTCCCAGCCGACCAGGGCCCCGAGGCCGAGCCCGGCGACGGTCACCAAGAACGAGTTGCGAAAGTAGCCGATGGCGGTGAACACTTATCAGAGTCGATTAGCGCAATCGCGCGCAGCTGTCCAACCACGCACGATCCTGAGAGAGGTTCAGACCGTTCAAACGGCTAAAATCTTGTGACGCGTTTGAACTTTTCAATCCGTTCCAAGCCCTCCGTGCTCGCGCCTCCGTTCCCGCCGAAGCGATTCTCATCATGGCGCAATCGGTTTCAAACCCTCCCCAAATAGGGTTTCAAGATAAGGCAAAATCATTTGCTGACGTCGGCGGGCTTAAAAAAAAGGATCATGACCACGGCTGCGAGCAGCGGGAAGGCTGAAATCGACAGCAGCGCGGCCGGGAGGCCATAGGCATCGGCGATCACACCGGCCATGAGCGGCGCAAGAAAAGACAGACCCATGTTGGCTCCGTAAAGCACCGCCACCATGCTGCCGGTGAGATTTTGCGGCGCCGCTTCCATCGCTACTGTAACGATGACCGGACGAAGGGCCCAGAGCAGCGAGCCGAGAGCGGCGAATGCTGGGGCCAAGAGCGGCCCCGAGCCGAGAGAAGGAATGGCAACGATGACAAGTACGCTAGAGACTGAGAACGCAGCGATTAGGCTTTTACGTCCGAAGCGATCCGCAATCCAGCCGACGAAGGCCGGCGCCACGCCAGCGAAGAAAAACAGCACCGACATGTACGCTCCGGCGACGCCGGCGGAGAGTTTTAGGTGCAACGACAAATAAAGGGGCAGGAACGCGCTCAGCGCCGTTTGCCCCATGGCGCGCAACGTGGAAACCGCCACTAGACTAAAGACGGTTTTATTCTTGAGCACATCTTCCCAAAGAGCGCGGCGATAATCTCGCCGCTCGGGCGCCGCAACCCCATTTTCGGCGCCGAGCAGGGCATAAAGGAGCCCTACGGCTAAGCCTGGAATCGCCCAGATCTGCAGCGCGGCCCGCCAGTCGACAAACGTAATCAGTAGACCTAGCGCAAGCGGGCCAATGACTTCTCCCAGATTTGCGCTGCTATAGTGCACGCCCAACGCAAAAGCGCGCTTCTCCCGGTACGCGGCAGACAGAATCGCCAAGGACTGCGGGTGAAAACCTCCTGACCCAGCGCCGCCTAGCGCCATGAAGATCAGCAAAGCGGCAAAGCTCGAAGCCGCGCTCAGGCCGAGACAGGCGAGACCGAGCATCCCGAGGCAGAGGCCTAAAAGAAGGTTGCGCCGGCTTGCAAGATCAGCAAGAAGTCCCGAGGGAAAGCTGGCGGCGCCCGCCATCAAAGTGCGAGCGGAAGCGAGCGCGCCGGCTTGTGCCAGGCTTAGGCCCAACGAAGTGGTAATCAGGGGCAAGATCACCGAGATTACGCCGTTGAACAGATGCTCAACCATATGCGCCGTGCAGTTGGCCGCGAGTCGGCCCCAAGCGGAAACAGGCGCTGCGAGTATTTGCGTGCTGTCGATCTTCACCAATCTTTCTCCTGATAACGGGTACACCTGATCCATAGGGCAATTCGACTGCCGGTGCAAATAGGCGAGAAGTACTCGATAACAATACTGGAAAGCGGAAGGATAAAAGGGTTAGGCCAAAGACGAAGGCAATGGAGAAGACGAAGAGATCAGGAAGACGCCAGACCAGCCACACACACATCTTGCAGCGGGACGGCATTAAACCTCTATGAGATCATTGGGCACTTAGCGCTTTGCCGATCCCCAAAGCTCTTCGAGCCTTTGATCGCGCCCGCAGCCATAGCGGTAGATCTTGTAGCGGAACGGATTCTTTTTGTAGTAGTCCTGATGGTAGTCCTCCGCCGGATAAAATTCCGCGGCCCGGACGATCTCAGTTACAACGGGTTGTTTGAACTCCCGTTGCACAGCCTGCTTGGATTTCTCCGCGAGCTTTTTCTGCGCTTCGTCATGGTAGAAGATCGCGGACCGGTACTGGCTTCCGTGGTCGCAGAACTGCGCATTGGGTGTGAGCGGATCGATGTTGCGCCAGAAGATTTCGAGAAGCTTTTCATAAGTGACCTTACTCGGGTCGTAGGCGATCTGTACCGCCTCCGCATGACCGGTCGTGCCGCTCGATACCTCTTCATAGGTGGGGTTCTTCTTGGTTCCGCCGGTATAGCCCGAGAGGGTCGAGAGAACTCCGTCAATTTCATCGTAAGGCGGCTCCATGCACCAAAAACAGCCGCCGGCAAAAGTCGCCTTCGCGGTTTGCTGCCCCGTAGAAGTTTGGCCAGCCGCGCCAGTGAGACTTGCCGGTAGAACCAGCATAACCGTGATCGCAAACAACAATTTAAAACAACTTAGCGCTTTCATGACTTTCCCTCCGGCCGGTGATTCTCTTATGTAGAGTTTGCTCCGAAATCAAGCCTAAAGTCGATCCTAACGCGTTTAAACCGATTCAATCGTATCATAACGCCAGTAGGGCCAGCTCTCCAATCAAACCCGTTTTGTTGGACGGGCCTGACTTGCTCCAACTGTGTAACCCGCCGGCGAGAACTACGGATCACGCTTCAGGCTTTCTTCCTCATTCCCCCTTCGACCATCTTGTACTCGAGCAAACGGCATTCGAGAGCGCCGTTATAGAGCGGGGTGCGCTTCGAGGCGGCGAGACGGATGAGCTTGGGCAGCCGCATGTCGGCGCTGAGCAGGTAGGCGCGCCTGCCGCTGAATTGTTTCTTCAGGAGATCGCCGAGCCTTGGATAAAACTCCGCCAGTGCCTGCTGCTCGCCAAGGCGCACACCGTAAGGCGGGTTTGTGACAATGATGCCTTGCTTTGCCGGCGCCACGATTTCCAGAACATTGGCACGCTTGAGACTGACGACTTTCTCCAATCCGGCCGCCATAAGGTTAGTGCGGGCCGCTTTCAGTGCCTCGCCGGAGAGATCGCTGCCGTAAATTGCCAGCGGCACCTTTGGTTTTTGCCGGGCCGCGCTTTGCTGCCGCAGCTCCTGCCAGCGGCATGCAGCGAAATTTTTCAACTTCTCGAAAGTAAAATGGCGCCCCAGACCCGGCGCGATATCGACAGCCATGTGCGCCGCCTCCAGCAGGATCGTGCCGCTGCCGCACATGGGATCGAGCAACGGAGTGCCGGGGACCCAACCGGCAAGGCGCAGAATTCCGGCGGCGAGATTCTCGCGCAGCGGCGCCTCTCCCGTAGCCATGCGCCGGCCGCGTTTGAACAGCGGCTCCCCCGTAGTGTCTAGATAAAGCGTAAAATCGCGGTCCGTCAGATGGCCCTGGATCGGAATATCGGGCTGGCGCGTATCCACGCTGGGGCGGCGGCCCGAGAGTCCGCGGATCTTGTCGCACACCGCGTCCTTAATTTTTAGCGTAACGAAATTGAGACTGGTAAGCGGACTCTTCGTCGCAGAGACATCGACCCGGATGGTGCGATCCGGATCAAACCAATCGGTCCACGTCAGCGCATAAACGGCGCGATAAATATCGTCTTCGTTGCGGTAACGCTCGGTTGTTACTTGCCACAGAACGCGGCTGGCGATGCGGCTTTCGAGATTGGCCCGGTAGCAGAGGAAGAAATCGCCGCCGAACTCGACGCCGCCGCCGACGGCGTGAATCTTTTCCGCTTTGAGTTGCCGTAGTTCCTCGGCCAGGAGCAGCTCGAGGCCGCGGGGACAGGTAGCAAAAAAACTTTCCATGCCTGATTGAGTTCGCGAGTTTGGAGGGCGTGGATCTGGAATCGTACCTTAACTGGTTTTTCAACAGACTTCGAGTTGACTCGATACCCATCCGTGCAGTAGGGGTGTGTCGTCAAAGCTTAAGCGAAAGGAAACAACCCGTGGCATTCGAATATCTCCCGCTCATGGCGCAGGCCGGAGCCCCCAGGCCGCCGCGCGTCCTCGTAGCGCCGTCCCGCCCTGCATGGCATCCGGTAAAAAAACCGCTGAGCGAGTCGCGGGTCGCGCTCTTGTCCAGCGCGGCGCTACGCCTTGCCGATCAGACACCCTTCCTTCCGCGAGAAGATATGACTTACCGCCTGGTCCCCTCCGATCCGGCGGCAGGCCAAATCATTATCGATCACCATTCCGGCATCGGCACAGTCCCGCGCCAGGACCCTGAGATCGTCTTTCCGCGCTCGGCTCTGGCGGCCTTGGCCAAACGTGGCGTCATCGGCGCTGTTTCCTCGTTTCACGTCTCCTTCATGGGCGGGCTCCGGCGCCATCAAGAGATCGAGAGCGAAATCGCCCCTGCCATTGCCGGCGATTTGAAGCGCGCCCAAGCGGATGTGGCGCTGCTTGTGCCCTATTGACCTTTTTGCCATGAGACCGTCGGTCTCATCTCTCATGTCATTGAAGCCCAAGGCATTCCGACGCTCGTGATCGGCACGGCGTTAGACATCATGTCGAAAGTCGCGCCTCCGCGCGGCGCTTTCGTCGATCATCCTGTCGGCCGGACGTTCGGCCCGCCTCACCAACGCGCGCGCAACGAAGCCGTTCTGGTCAAGGCATTGGGTGAATTGCCGCGTTTCACCCGCTCAGGCGAAATTCGTGATTTGCATTGCGAGTGGCAAGCCGGCGGCAGTCGCGGTTGGGAAGATGAGCTGCGCCGCTGAAATGCTCCGCGACCGTTGATATCAGGAATAACGGTGCGGGCGTGTGCAAGGGAACCTACATAGGGTCCCCGGAAACCCGGGAATCCTACACCGGCCAATTCTCTAACCGGTAGGCTTGCTCCCAGAACATAAATTCGTATCGGCTGCTGAGAATAAAATGCGCCGTCATGAGCTTCTTCTCGCTGCTGTTCGCGGCTGCCCCCAGTCTATCCATCAGTTGAATTTGCTCACGCACGGGCTTCCAAAACGCCTCGGAAGCATAGGTCTCGATCCACTGCCGGTAAATCTTCGGCTTGCTGGGGCGGTTTTTGTACAAGCGCCGTCCTACCTCGCCATAGATCCAGTAACAAGGAAGAACCGCCGCGACAATCTCGCCCAGGGTCCCGCTTCGCGCCACCGACTGCAGATGGCCAATATACGCCTGCGTAATCGGACCCTTGGGCACGACGTCCAACTGTTTGCGCGACAATCCCAGACTCTTGCCGAAACTTGCGTGAAAACTGCGCTCCACTTCGACCGCGCCGAGTGCGTGCCGGGTAAACAACTCCAACGTTTCCAGATCCGGCGACTTGGCCCCGCCCTGGCACAGGACTTGGGCAAAGTCGAGCAAGTATACATAATCCTGCAGGATGAAATAGGTGAACCGATTCATCGGCAAGGTTCCGGCGCGCAGCTCACGCAGGAACGAATGACCGTCAATCGCGCGCCAGATTCGCTCTCCGCGATGTCTGAGTTGAGCACTGAATTTTGCCGCCATTGGCTAGGACTAACGAAAATCAGGAGAAAGAAAAGAATGGGCGCGTAGTCCGCCGCTCAAAAACTGGAGTATTGGAGTGGTGGAGTAAGGAGCCTGCGTCTAAAACCAATATTCCAATACTCCGCGACTCCGACACTCCATTTCAACTACGCGCCTCGACTACTCCTTCGGCTTGGCGTACTTGCCGGTGAGCTGCGGGGTATGCCCTTCCAGCCCCTTTTCCTGTCGTTGCAGCCGCGTCTCCCTTGCCCACGTGCGCTTGAGATCGTCGCGGATCTTTACGCGCAGCCGCCCCAGCGGCTCGGTTTCGAGCTCGATGAGGTCGCCGTCCTGGAACGGGTTCAAGCCGCGGTGATTGGTCCCGGCCGCCAGGATGTCGCCCGGCTCGAGCGCATGGATCGAGCTGATCCATTCGATGCAGCGCGGGAGCTTATGTGCCATGTCGCTCGTGTTGTAGTTCTGCATCAACATCCCGTTCACCCACAGCCGCACCTGAAGGTTGTGCGGATCCTTGACCTCGTCGGCCGTCACGATATATGGGCCCATCGGCGCGAAGGTCTCGCGCGACTTCATTTGATAGAAGGTGTTGCCGGGGGGCAGCAGGCCGCGCGCCGATCCATCGATGAAGTTCAAGTAGCCGAAGACGTATTCCATCGCCTTCGCGGCGGGCACGTTAGCGGCGCGCTTGCCGATCACCAGCGCGATCTCCGCTTCGCCCTCGAAGATGGTGGCGGGCACGTCGGGCAGCACCATGGTGTCGTTGTCGCCGATGACGCAGCCGGGGGACTTGTGGAACGCGTTGATCGGGGCCGGCTCCTTGCGCGTGCCGTCCTCCATGTAGTTCACCGCCATGCAGTCGATATTGACCGGCCTCGGCAGCGGCGGCCGGATCCTAACTTTGTCGAGCGGCGTGCCCGTGCCGGCAGCGGCGGCCTTCTCCAGCGCGCCGCGGTAATCTGCGAAGCGTTCGATCAGACCGCTGATGAGGTTGTGCGGTCCGGTGTGCGGGATGTCGCGCACCGCCTGTGACACGTCAACTACGGTATCGCCCTTTACCACGCCTAATTTGAAATCATTGAAAAACAGCAGCTTCATTTGGCCTCCTTAAGGATTGGTGTGAGTCATTATGCGTCAACCCTGCCCTAACTCTTCTGACTTGCCGTCTTCTGTAGCGCGCGGCTATACGCTCCCCAAGATTGTCGATATGCCCCGTGTAGTAAATCCAAATTTTCCCTATCACACGCTAAAGCCTTGCTCGCGATACCAACGTGCGGCGCCGGGATGCAGCGGCACATCAAGCGGCGTCGCTTCGGTGTTTCGGCCCAACTGGTCTAGTCCGGTATAGGCGCGTTCGTCCCACGGGATGAACGCTTCGCGCGCCTTTAATGCATCGCATATTTGGTATGCTTGCTCGTCGGGCAAGGAAGCGCGCGCGTACAGAGGCCAGCCGCCGAAGTCCAGGCAAAGATGGTCGGACTTGAGAGCGGGAAACCGATTCGCCGGAATGAACACGCGACGCCAACCCGTCCCCTCTAAACGCCGCAGAACCTGCTCCTCAAGTGTGACCGGAGAAAGCCCCGCAGCCAAGGCCGGCGCCAGCCAAGTGCTAATTCCCTCGTCGAAAACGGCGTCGATGGTTCCGTCCTGCATCCCGGCGATTCGCTCTTGATCGCCGGGTCCGGTCGTGAAATGGAAGCTGCCGCCCCAGGACTCGAGATCACGAAGCGTAAAGTCGTACGCTGGAAGTATCTGGTCGATGAGCATGCGCGTGGCGTGGCCCGGGTCTTGACGAATCGAAAGCCGCAGTGGATAACGCTGCTCCTTAATCTGGCCGATCGAAGTCAGGCCGGTGCGCGGGTGAACCGCGCACACAAAGCGATCCCAGGAAGGATAGTTTGCCAGGACCCTTACAGGGAGCGGCTCCGAGAAAATACCTGTCCCGCGGTAGGCCTGCGTCAGCAAAGCGGAAGGGTTGACAATCGCCGCGTCCAGTTCGCCACGGGCCACGTCATAGGCTAACAGCGGAGAACCGGTAGCCATGCGCAGCGATGGCCTAAACTTTTCTTGCGACCCATTGCCAATCGCGATGAACACCTCGCGATTACCGGTCCGGCGCGCGGCAGGATCGGCAGCAACGTGCAAGCCGATCTCCCAAAGAGTCTTAAAACGCTGAAAGTTTGCCCCTCGTGGTAATGAGTCCATCTGGTAACTCCTATCTGATTTGGATTTTGGATTTGGATTATTTCGGACTATCCATCCAATACGGCACCCATCCCGCTCCGGCCTCCATGAAGGAGAATTTGAGACGGGGAAATTGCTCCATGATCCCGCCACTACAACGCAAAGCTCCGCGATCATCTGCTCGAAAGGATGCGCTATTGCCAAAAGCCTCCCGATCCTTATGACGCAAATACCCAATAGATAACGTCAGGAGAGTTTGTCAAGGACACGTGGGACAACAAAGATTTCGCCGGCACGCACTGACTAGGGTGTACCCAACCCTCGGGCACCTCAAGCCCGCAGCCTTCCATAACAGCCCTTCCTTCCACTTGCCGGGGATCATGGATACCGCGACGGTTTGTGGGATCCTGACTTCAACCCGCCTCCTGAAAGTCTACAAGTTGCAAGCGTCGATCCAGGAGCTCCGCAAATCCGACTAAGATTCTCAAGCTCAACGGTTGTAATCGGTTAAGCAACGGGGGATACTTCCAAAACCTGAAACAGACTTTTGCTGGCAATCGCCCTGAGGAAAGGGATCTGTGTCCGCGGTTGAATCTGAAGTCAGCGCTGCCGAATATTCCGCTGAGAACCACACGCTCCGGCAAAAACTCAAGGAGCTCTTCAATTACCATCTCTTCTATACCGAAGCCAAAGACCAGTACACCGCGACGCGGCTAAACCACTACCATAGCCTGGCTCTGACCGTGAGAGACGTGCTCGTGGGGCGCTGGCTCCAGACGCAGCAGGCGTATCATAAGACCGATCCCAAATGCGTTTATTATCTCTCCCTCGAGTTCTTGATGGGGCGGATGTTGGGGAACAATTTGATCAATCTCGGGCTTTTGGAAGAATCGACGCGCGCTCTCCACGAGCTTGGCTATAAGCTGGAAGATTTGCAGGATATGGAATGGGACGCCGGTCTGGGCAACGGCGGACTGGGCCGTCTGGCCGCCTGTCTGCTCGATTCCATGGCAACGATGGAGCTTCCCGCTTACGGCTATGGCATTCGCTATGAGTTCGGAATGTTTTCGCAGCGCATCCACGACGGGCATCAGATTGAATTCGCCGACAACTGGCTGCGCTACGGCACCGTTTGGGAAGTGCCGCGCGCGGACCGGATATTTCTTGTCAAGTTCTACGGCAAGGTCCTTCAATATGTCGACAGCCACGACATCCTACGCCATCAGTGGGTGGGGACTGAAGACGTGATAGCCATGGCTCATGATTATTCTGTTCCCGGCTATGCCACGAAGACCGTGAACAACCTGCGCCTCTGGGCCGCGAAGGCGACGCGGGAGTTCCAGCTTGAATACTTCAATCACAGCGACTACGTGCGCGCGGTGGAAAACAAAGACCGATCCGAGGTCATTTCCAAGGTGCTGTATCCCAACGATACCAAACATGAAGGCAAGGAGTTACGTCTTAAGCAAGAGTATTTCTTCGTGTGCGCGACCCTGCAAGATATTATCCGGCGCCATCTGAGCAGCCACCAAGATCTCGACGGCCTGGCTGAAAAGATCGCCATTCAATTAAATGACACCCATCCGGCGATCGCGGTCGCGGAGCTTATGCGGCTGCTTCTCGATCAGTACGGATTACCATGGGAAAAAGCGTGGCACATCACCGTCAAAACGTTCGGCTTTACCAACCATACGGTCCTTCCTGAAGCCTCGGAGAAATGGCCGGTTTCGTTGCTTGAAAGGCTTCTGCCACGGCACCTGCTCATCATTTATGAGATCAACCGGCGCTTTCTTGACGACATCAACCGCCATTTCCCCGGAGATCTAGATCGAATTCGCCGCATGTCTCTGATCGAAGAAGGAGAAGAAAAAAACGTTCGCATGGCGCACCTGGCGCTGGTCGGCAGTCACGCTGTCAACGGCGTCTCGGCGCTGCACAGCCGCATCCTGATCCAAGACAATTTCAAGGACTTCTTTGAAATGTTCCCGAACCGGTTTCACAACGTCACCAACGGCGTTACCCAGAGGCGCTGGTTGCTTCTCTGTAACCCCGGACTGGCCGCATTGATTTCGCAGGAGATCGGCGCCAAATGGACCACTGATCTCCAGCAGCTAGCGAATCTGCGCGCGCTCGGGGATAACCCGGCCTTCCGCGAGAAATGGGACAGCGTAAAACTTGCCAACAAAAGGCGCCTTGCCGATGAAATCTGGAAAATCACCGGCGTCCGGGTGAGCCCGGAGTCGATCTTCGACTGTCAAGTCAAAAGAATTCACGAGTACAAGCGCCAGTTGTTAAACATTCTTCACGCCGTCTTTCTGTACAACCGCATCAAGTCAGATCCCTCTGCGGCGCATGTTCCGCGCACGGTTTTGTTTGCCGGAAAGGCCGCGCCGGGCTACTTTATGGCCAAGCTGATTGTCAAACTCATTCACGCCGTCGCCGATATTGTCAATCGCGACGCGGATGTGCGGGAGCGCCTGAAAATCGTATTTCTGCCCAATTACGGAGTTTCGTTAGCGGAAAAAATCATCCCGGGAGCGGATCTGTCGGAGCAGATCTCCACGGCGGGGACGGAGGCCTCGGGAACCGGGAACATGAAATTCGCCCTCAATGGAGCCCTCACCGTCGGCACGCTGGACGGCGCAAATATCGAGATCATGGGGGAGGTGGGCGAGGAGAATATCTTCATCTTTGGTTTGACCCCTGAGGAGGTCATGGCAACCAAAAAATCAGGGTATGATCCGGCGCAAATCTATCGCGCGACACCCGGGCTCAAGAGAGTCCTCGACATGGTCGCGGAAGGCTACTTTTCGCGCGCCGAGCCGGACCTCTTCAAGCCTTTGGTGCATTCCCTTCTCAATGGAGATTCTTACATGGTGCTGGCGGATTTTGAGTCCTACGTCCGGTGCCAGGAGCAGGTGTCCCGGACCTATCCCGATCGCCCGGCATGGATACGCAAGAGCATCCTGAACGTGGCGGCGATGGGAAAATTTTCCAGCGATAGAACCGTCGCCGAATATGCCCGCCGCATCTGGAAGGTTGAACCGGTTTCTGTTCGCTCGCACGCAGAAGAAACGGATCTACCCGACCTGTGATGCTCATGTTAGCGACCGCTCGTATCCTGTCTGAATGACGTCTTCGCCGGGGCGCGCGCCAAACAGGCCGCGCCGCTACCTGCCGCCGTCACGGGCAAGCTGGCGATAGCTAGCGCCCGAATCCAGCAAAATCAAATGCTTCTGGATGCCCGCCTTCGCGGCTATGACAATGAGTAGCAGGTCGACTTTTTGCGAACTTCAGGGACATCACGCTAGCTTCTAACCAACCCTATGTTTATCAACCAACTCTTTATCTAATGTTCCTGACTGCGTTATACGAGACAAGCTGGCGCATGGGTCGAATCTTCGAAAT
>JBOHVR010000157.1:0-5512 GCA_050735755.1 Binatia bacterium | reverse complement strand
ACCTGAGAGGCTTCTTTTCGGTTAATCGCTTCATTCGCGTCATCCGGCGTGATCCTATCGGCGACGAGCGGATACCTTTTTCGGAAAGCAAGAATGAACTGGTCGAGCGCCTTCCCATCGACCGCATAGCGGTCGTGCAAGGCGCGCTCGAACTGGTATCCGAGCAAGGCGCCCAGTTCCTGGCCATTGCGCACACCCTCCAAGAACGAAAAGGCCGTCCGCACGCGGTCGGAAGTCAGCTTGATGGAGAAATGATCGGCATTGTTCTGATCGGCATGGGCAAGATAGGCGTTGCGCAACACGGCTGCGGCCACGGCGTGATTGATGGACGGGCCGTGGATATAGCCGCCATTGTCCGGCTGTTCCACGACGTTGATTCCATCTTCCCGCAAGTCGACAGGAATTTCGCCGGGCGACACTTGCACAGGAGCGGGCGCAGGCCGGACGTTTTCCAGCCAGCCATAAGCGCCCAGGTGCAAGCCCCGCTTTGCCGCGCCGGGTTCAATGGGACTTTGCCGCAGAAGATTGAGTCGCTCGAGCCGTTTTGCGAACAGCGCGGTTTGCCAGGCATCGAGGCGGTACGAACACAGGTCGAGATGCTCGGCGAACAATCGCTCCAGCTCGGCGGTCTTCAGCTCTTCCAGGCGGCCAATGCAATCTCTGACCTCCTGTAGAGTAAAGGCCGCCGGCAGCGCCAAGCCGCCGGGTGTTGTGAGAAAATCACCGATGGCGAGATTCGCCGCGCTCACCTGCGGCATAACTTGATTGACCTTTGCCTCCATGAATTCCCAGCGCGTTACGGTCCGGCCCGCTTCGATATTGGTAAAGTCCTGTTCGCGCCGGATGTTTTTGTCGACCAGTTCGAATTCCTCGTAGAGGTTCATCGTGGCATCGAAATGAGAGAGCAGCAAAGCGCGGTGCAGCATTCTATAGAGCAAGGGCTTGGGAATCGGCAGTTGCTCGCCGTTCCGATTAAACAGTCGTTGCTGCTTTAAGGTATCGATGTCGCTCCGCACTAGCCAGCCGACATAATTTTTGTCTTCGACGATTTCCTCTTCTCCCTCTGTGATCGCCACGGCGTACTTGAGCGGCAGCCCGGCGGTCTCCGACAATTTCTCATCGGCAGCCGAGTCCACATCGTCGACGAGCGGCCCGTTGATGCCGGAAGTTCCGTCGGAAAACAGCAAGCCGAAGAGCTTGGGCAATTTTGGAAAGTTGAACCCGAGCTCGTTCAGCAGCTGAATCCCGCGCGAACTGATCTCCTGAAAGTATCTGACGATGGGGTCCGAGGAGAGGAAATTCCTGCCGATCCGCAAATGCGCCAGGTTCCAGAGCATGGTTTTGTAGGTGCCGATCCTCCGGGCGAAGTCTACGGAAGTAGCGTGCAGGCCGAGCATCTTCAGCAGCTTTTCGAATGAATCGCCCGGCCCATCCGCGTGGGCGACCTGGCCCACCAGTGGCTGCCATTGGTCTTCGACTTTTTTCATCACATCATGCGCCTGGCGCAGAAAAGCGGAATCTTCACCGTCGACGGTATCATTGATCCGCCATTTCCTGAACGCGCTGGTAAGAAGAATTCCGTAGGGTTGTTTGCCGACGCGGATAGCGGGCAGGCTTCCCCTCGCGACGACATTTTCTGCGAAGAACACGCGGATCCTGCCGATCGCAGCAGCCTCCATTTCCAAAAGCTCTTCCAGGAAATAACCCAGCGTAGCCGGCCAGAGGGCTCTATTTGTCGCTTTGGCTTGCGCTACCTCCTTCCGGTTTGCATTCGCCAGCGAGGCCAGTTTATCGAGCCCTACGTCCCATGCCTCGGAGAGACGCTGCGCGTCGGTTTTTTCCAAATCCTCACCGGTAACCTGAACATCCGGTTCCTTTGTTTCTACTTCGAAGCTCAGGTCGCCTTCGACATCGTCCGGGGAAAAGCCCGAGCGCAGATCGCCGGTATGATTGGTCGGCGTGCCTTGCGGGAGGAAACTCATTCCTTCGGGCGAGTAATGGTGATTGTCGATCAACTCCTCCAACAACTCTTTGTGATCCGCGGCCTCGGAGGAGACGCGCATTCCCAGCACCATCAAGCGGTCGAAACCTTGGCCGGCGAAAGGCTCCTGCAGCGGAACACGCATGGCCATGCCCACATCAACAGCTTTGTCAAAATTCCCGATCCAGGCATAATCTTCGCCCACCACAAGGTCGCCGCCCTGCTGGGCCAGCTCGGACTCCAGATTTTGCGGGTTGGGTCCTAAGATCAAAGGGTTGGGCACGGCATTGGGAAAAGGCCGCTCCAGTTTGATGCCATCGGTAAATCCGATCAGCACAAAACGATCCGGCATTACCTCGCTGCGCGGCGCGCGGCTCCAGCTTTCCGGTTTCAATTCTTCCAGGCTAATGCCGAGATAGGTCAGGATGCCATCTTTGATTGTCTGGGTGACCGCCTGCCGCGTCGGGTCGGCGATCTGTTCATCGGCCGAGAGCAACTCTAAAATTCTATCCCGGATCAAGCCCATCAGCGGGTGCGCCGAATCCAATAAGGAGGTAATGGCACTTCGCTTGGCATCTGGACTCGCCTGCGGGTCATTAAGAATATTAGAAATCTGTACCCGGATCAGCAGGAAGGAAAAGTTTTCGCTTCCTTCCTTTTCGACCGCCCTTCCCCTGATTTTCGACGCAATCCAAGAGGCTCTCGTGCCTCCATAGCTATTCGCCAACGCCCGCCAGGCTCCTTTTTCCCGCCGGTCCCTTTCCGCTGCATCCTCCGCCGCAGCAGCAATCGTTCGTTCGGTCCAGTATTCCACACCCGCATCGGCCTCGTCCCGGGTGAGTTCTTTTTCATGCGTATGCACGGCGATATCGTCCGGGTAGACGCGCACCCATAGTTCCCGGCTGCCGGGAGCGCCCATAAATCGGGTTTCGATCCGCACGGGAAACAGCAAGCAAGGCAGGCTGTCGTCCAGTTGAGACGCGAGTTGCTGCGGTGATTGCGGCAACACGAATTCTCCGACCAGGTCCGATAATTCCGCTCTGAGGGATTCCACATTAGATCGATTCCTGGCGATTACGTCTTTCAGAGCGGCGTTCTCACGTTCAAGGACCTCTGACCTTTGTGTTCCGTCTTTTCCCAGTCTCCTGGCATTGATGAGTTGCGCTTCTTTGGCGCGCAGCCGGTTCTGATTGGCGTACAAACTCTCATCTGCCGCGCGTAATGCCTCACGAGCTTTTTTGATTTCGTCTGTCATCGTTTAACCTTAGAACTCCGTGATTTACTCCAGCATATCCGCGGCGTGAAAAGCCACCATGATCGGAACCTGGTACAGGATGTAAGCCATGTCCGCAGCATTGCGACCCCATTGGAACTGGAGATCGGGAGCTTCAGTGATGCTTGCGCGGATTCCCGCGTTGAAGTCGATATAACCGAGGCTGGTGAAATTTTCGAGATGCTCCCAGGCCAGTTCGTTCCAGTTGCTTGCCGTCTCCGGCGAGTCGTCGCTTAGGTTATCCAGGCCGAAGCGTGGTTCGCCCGGCCGTTCCTGGATCACAAAAAACCAACCCGGATCAGCCCCCACGGGATCAGGATTTCCCTTCGCGAGCTTTTTCGTCAGGTCAAAGCCTAGAAAGCGAATGTCCGGTTCGATCTCCGCCTTGAAAATGGGATTCTTGAGATTCTGATCCGGATTGCTGTCGTCCAGCTCGCGAATGTCGCGGCCCTGATTATCCTTGCTCCACTTCGCTTGCTGAGCATAGATGACGGCCGTGGGGTATTTCTTCAAAAGATCGCCGCGAACGACCAGAACCAATCGGGCTTCGCCGGGCTCTGCGCCACTGGGCAACGGGCGGTTTTCGTGGGCGCCGAGCGCGGTTCCGCGATCCCAGGTGTGCAGCTTGGTAATGTCGAGCAATTCCTCTTCGATTTGCGCTGCCGTTTTGCTGGGATTTCGATTCACCGCATCTCCGACATCCCAAAACTGGCGAAAATAGCTTCCGCGCTGGTCGGTGCGAAATTCCCGCCACAGTAACTCGCAGCCCATCTCGTGATTGAGCCCCACCATATAGGATTCGATAAAGCGCTGGTTCGTCACCATCAGGGAGATCGTGTTGTTGGAGATTAAATTAAGATTGGGAACCAGCAGCTCGGATGAAATGTCCCGCAGCGGGCGATACATAGGTTCGGAGAAAACCGGATGCGCCATCACCAGGACGAGCGTTTTCTGCGGCCGCAGATACGAATCTTTGATCTTCGCGGGGATCTTGAGCACGAACTCGGCTCTTTTCGGAATCGCAACCGCGGGATTGAGCGATTGCTGCAGCTTGGCGACGGTGTGATTAATGTCCAGTGCCTGCCGCGCCGGTGGAGGCGGTGGCGGCGATTGGTGGACGTTGAACGCGTCTTTCAGCGCGACCCGAAAATTGGCGGCTTCAACGCTGTCCGCGTTGCCGCTGCTCCGGGACTCGGGCAGTGGCGCTTCGAATTCCGTCAGCACGAAATTGGGACACGCGGGTATTTCGTCCACGGTTTGCGGAGTGAAAGCAGCCTCCTGAAAGGCCTCCGCCGTTTCGATCTGGGTGCGGAATCTTTCGGAAACTAACAGTAGCCCGCCCAATGCGATGATCATGGCCCCAAAAGCGATGAAAGCTCCGCTGATAAACATGAGCACAAGTGCAAGTGCCACCAATCCAATCAGCGCCCAGCGCGCGATATTTTCGCGGAGCCAGCGGCGTAGCCATTGAGGTATCCAATCCGGCACGATCGATTCGGCCGTCGCATCTAACGAAATCTGTCCTACAGGGTCGGGCGGCGGCGGCGCCGCGGTTAGGGCACCCGCGTTGAGTTGGCTCAGAACAGGCCGGGCCCGGGCTTCAACTTCCGGCGCAACCTTCCGCATGATCGCGCCCCTGCTGCGCATGATCTTTCGGAAAGCCGGATTTACGGCCGCTTGCGGCAGGCGGCTTTCACTCACCTGCCGGGCAATCGTAGTCGGGCTTCCCAATATCCGGCCGTGCACTGCCTGAGTAAATCCCAGGAGTTGATCAGAAGATTGGGGCAATACATTTTTCCGGTACATGATCGTGCTGCTCATCCACCCGAGTTGAAGCTGGCGGATCTTCTGATTGGTCTGCAACAAATCTCCCAGTTGGCTCCAGGCCTGCTGCATGAACTTCTCCTGATCTTTCTGTATGACCTGTGTGCCAACACCTGCCGGCGCTCGATAGCGCGGGTCGCGATTAAGCTCATTGACCCAGCCCGTTCCATTTTGCGCTTCGAGTCTTTCGGCCAGCGCATACCACTTCCCATACAGCGGCGGGCTGATGATCGGGTCGGGATGGGGATTGTCGGAACTCTCCTCCTGCTGCAGAGCGAATTGCAGGTTCACTTTTCCTTCCAGTTGATTGAGAAAATTACCTGGCGAACCCGCGGGAGGGTTTTCAAAGTCGGTGTTCTCAGGCGGCCATTGCGAGGGAAAGGATTCCGTTTCAGGACTCCTGAGCGCGCCTTCTAAACCCATCACGTCAAGCG
>JBOHVR010000156.1:0-2593 GCA_050735755.1 Binatia bacterium | reverse complement strand
CATGTCGACGATCCCGCCGTCGATTTCTGTAAACTGGGCGAGTCTTTTGGCGTCTTCGGCGCGGGCACGGTCCGCCGACCCGAAGAGCTTCAGCCGGCAATCGAGAAGGCATTGAAATATCTTAAGGAGAAAAAACTTCCGGTTATCGTGGATGTGATTTCAGAGCCCAGGTAATTTGAGAAGAAGGCCTGTGATTAGGCGTGCTGGGCGCGGGAATGAGCTTTCATCCGCAGGGCGAACGCGGCGGTTAAGGAGAGATCCTTGATCAAAGCGGTGAGGAGGGCTGAAGGGGAGATCTTCCAGGGATTCTTCTGCCGGACCTGTTCGATCGTGTTGGCCCAGAATTTCTGCAGATCGTGCCGGGTATAAACGATTTGGTTGTTTATGGCGTCAAATTTGGCGTGGAGGAGGTGGAACGGCACCGCCCCCCGGATGCGGGAATAGGCGTCGCGCCATTCCTGCAAGCGTGTGCTTGAGCGCAAAGCGTTGTGGATTTGATTGAACTCGTCCAGCCAGTGCCGGACGGCTTCTCCGTCTTGGGTTGCGTAGTGACGAAGATCCTGCATTTTTGCCAGCAATCTTTCCCATTGCCGCAGAAAACGATCGAGATCTCTCCGGCTCAGCAGTATTTTCGTCGACAACTCCTCGAACGGATCCAAGAGCGACTTGACTCGGGCCGGCAGCGTCGCCTTGGCATTACTGTAGGCCGTTTGCCATTCGGCGATTCGCAACGCCTGCCAGATCTCTCCCTGGACGCGCTGAATTTCCTGCAGCCATCGCTCTTCTTTTTCCGTTTTCTTGCGCGACTGGAGCCAGACTTCTTCCATCTCCTTGAGGAAGCGTCCCCAAGTTAGGAACAGCCGCACGATCTCTTTGGTACGATTCCACAGGTGGACGGTTAGGGGATCGATCGCATAGCCCGCGCGGCGCGCGGTCCTGTCTTTCAAGCGGAAGAAGCCTGCGATCATCGGATGCTGCTTTTCGATCAGCGCAGCGTTCTTATACCAAAAGAAGACCGACATGAGATCCCAGTATCTCTTAGGGTGGTTGTTCCAACGGGACAGGATCTTGGTCATGTTCTCTTTGCTGTAAAAGCTCTCCCAGGCATTCTCGTAGGCTTGGGTCCACTGCTCTGCGCTCATGCGTGGGAGCTGGATCGTCGCGTGGAATGAATCGCGCTTGTTGAAGTCGGGATCCATCCACTCACCGCGCTTTTTCATTTCACGATGATCATGTGAGCCGGGAAGGGGAGTGAGCATGAAAAAGGATGCCTGATCGGGTTGGATTTCTTCCATCAGAAAATGCAGGTCCCGTCGAACCCCCTCGGCGGTATCCCGAGGCAGGCCGATGATGTAACCGGTATGAACCACCACCCCCGCACGGTGCCATTCGTCCACAATTTCGTTGTATTCATCAACTTTGTTTTGTCCTTTGCCCTCAGCTTTCAGGTTTTCCGGGTTCACACTTTCCATCCCGATAAAAACCTGAGTGCAACCCGCCCGCGCGGCAAGTCTCACAAAATCCTTAGGCTTGCGGGCGAGGTCGACCTGCATCATGAAAGAAACGTTAATCCCCTCCTCGCGTAGCCGGATGATGGCTTCGAAGGTCTCGCGCCAGAGCTTTTTCCGAGCGAAGTTATCGTCCGTAAAGAAGTAGAAGGAGACGCCGTATTCGAGGTAATTGGCGCGCATCATGCGCACGATATTCTCAGGGCTGCGCTCGCGCATCTTGCGCCCTTGGACGTTAATAATCGTGCAAAAGCTGCAAGAGAAAGGGCAGCCCCGCGATGTATCGGCAGTACCAAATGAAGGATAGGCGAAGTGGCGCATCGTCTTGTAACTGACGACGGGGGCCGGTGCCTGTCCGATATCGACGAGGCTCTGCAGGTCTTGTGCGAAGGCGTAGATCGGCTTTAGGGTTCCGTGCAGCGCGTCCGCCAAGATTTTCTCCCATTCGCCCTCGACCTCACCGGAAACAATGCAGATCCCCTCACGGACCAGTTCTTGTATGTCGGGTTCTTGCTCTCCGAGCATGTTGATGGTTCCGCTGACATGGAAACCGCCGAGAATGACATCGATGTCCGCGGCGCGAAATTGCTTGGCGAGGTCAAAGGCGCGCGGAAACTGGTTGGTTTGGACCCCGACCAGTCCAACAATGAGTTTGGTGCCGGATCTTTGGCTCCACCGGATGATCTTTTTGACGGGAATTCTTTCCGTGGTCTCGTCAAAGGTTACGATCTGGATGGGAAGCGCGCCGAAAACGCGGCGGCGTTTAATATCGTCGGTGAGGCCGTTAAGGACGTTTAACGTGTTGCTGGGAAGCACGCCTTTCCAGAAGCGGATCACGTAGCCCTCATCGTCGTACTTCGAGGGCTTGATCAAAACGATGAGCAGTCTTTGCAACGAACCCTTGTCGGCTTGCTGATTTGGCTTCTCCGCGGAGTTTAGTTGCATGACCATGCCGTAATCGCTAAAATACGGAGCTGTCTAGAGTGAAAAACGGTTGCAGAGGCCGCCAGAATTTCTGGCAACCTAACAGCCATCCCACATGATGTCAAGCGTTTTTACGCCTCCAATAGCATAGATTCTTTAAC
>JBOHVR010000155.1:0-6338 GCA_050735755.1 Binatia bacterium | reverse complement strand
CAAGCTTGCCCTCTTTCTTGGCGCCCTCGTAGTATTTCGCCATGAGCTGGGACACAGATTCGGCGCTGAACGCAGGGGCCGCCTTCGCCATGCATGCCAGAAGCAGAATCCAAAGGATTAAGATGAGTCTTCTACCTTCAAGCGTCTTCATCAATTAACGCCCTCCTGTATTCAAAACTCTTCGATCCTTCGTTTCCGGACTTCGAGCGCTTTTCAACTCTTCTTGAAGAAAACTGCTTCAAAGCGCTTGGTTCTCTCCTTTAAGAAATTCATGTCTTGCCTGCCGCCGACAACGGGCAAGAGTTTTACTCCCGTCAGATCAGCTTCGGGTTCGGCCGCTTTAACCCCCTTGCGTGCGGCGGCTAGACCAACCTTACCGAGCATCTGCTGTCCTTCTTCCGACGTGCTCCATTCCACCCACAACTTCGCTGCGTTTGGGTGCGGCGCGTTTTTGACGATCGATTGGATATTGGGAGCAGCCCGAATGCCATCTTTGGGTTTGAGAAATTTCACCGGTGCGCCTTTCTTGCGAGCGACGATGATGTCATCGTGCGAGGCCGTAATAAAGAGCGCGTGTTCTCCACGCACCAGCCCGGCTAATATCGTGCCCGTGTCTTTCCCGAAGAAGATTTCTTGCGTGGCTAATTTCCGGAGAAATTCGGTGCCGAAGGCTGCTTCCAGGCTCGCCATTAGTCCCGCGCCGCCACCGCTCCCGCGGGGATCATCAGAGGCCATTTTACCCTTGAACTTCGGTTGCAGCAGGTCGGCCCATACCTTAGGTTCATCTGCCGCTGGCACCAACTTGGTGTTGGATGCGATCGAAAACACGCTGGCTCTGAACGGACTGGAGAAATTCCACTCAGGCACCAGTTCGGGGATCATCTGCGGGATTTGGGATGATCGGTAAGGCTCAATAAACCCCAGATCTGACAAAACCACGTGGCCGCTTGGACCGCCAATCATGACGTCTCCAACAACGCGCCCGGACTTTTGCTCGGCGATAATTCGCTCGCGCGTTTCACGACCGGATTCGTCAAACGCTTCAATCTGGATGCCCGGGTATCTTTTCTTGAAAGCTTCATCGATCGGGGCTAGAAACGGCGGACCTAACCCGTAGATGACAACCTTCCCTTCCTTTTTGGCGGCCTCATAGTACTTCGCCGCCGGATCCGCGCTGCCGGATGCCGCAATCCGCGGCAGACAAAAGAGAACCAGAACAAAAAGAAGTGTGCTAAGTTTTCTTATCCTACTCGTATTTGCCGTCATGGCTCCTCCTGATGAAGTTAGCTTCCCGATCCCGAATATCGGAGTTTGTTGTGCTGCACTATTTATCAAAGTTCATCTCGGTGTCAACAGGACTGAATCAGACAGAGATAGAGATGCGATAGAGAAAGCGATAGAGCAAGAGGCAGATGCAGCTAGGCCAACGCGGATTCATTAAACCCGTCCGGGGCAAGCGGACCAATACAATCCGAGTCACTGCCGCGCGATGGCCGTCTTGCTGAAGTCGTTATTCAGGACCCGACGGAACAGCGCGTGGACTTATTCCAGCAGGGACCGAAAACGGAATAGCTGTGGCACGTCCGTGCTCGTGATTCGCCTTCGGGAGAAGGACAAGCAAGAATCACGAACACGGGCACGATTCTTATTCTTCCTGGTACTGCTCTTTTAGCTTCGCGACGATAGCCGGATCGGCCAGTGTAGTGGTATCTCCGAGGGTGCGGCCGTCGGCGATATCGCGTAAGAGCCGGCGCATGATTTTGCCGCTGCGCGTTTTAGGCAGTTCGGCCGCAAAGAGAATCTCGTCAGGACGCGCAATCGGACCGATTTTTTTAACAACGTGCTCTTTGAGCTCGTCCATCAAAACCGGAGACGTATCGATTCCGGCCTTTACCGTCACGAACGCGCAAATCGCCTGGCCTTTGATTTCATGCTGTTTGCCGATCACCGCAGACTCTGCAACATCCGGATGATCGACCAGCGCGCTTTCCACTTCCATCGTGCTGATCCGATGACCGGCAATGTTCATGACGTCATCGACCCGGCCCAATAACCAGAAATATCCGTCCTTATCCCGCTTCGCCCCGTCACCGGTAAAGTATTTCCCCTGGAAGCGGCTCCAGTACTGCTGCACGAAGCGGTCCGGGTCACCGTAGATCGTGCGCATCATCGCGGGCCAGGGCCCGGTCAGAACCAGATAACCACCGCCACCTAGAGGAACTGTGTTTCCTTTTTCATCCACGACATCTGCCCCGATGCCAGGGAACGGTTTGGTCGCCGAGCCGGGCTTGAGCGTCGTGACACCGGGGAGTGGCGTGATCAGCGGGTTTCCGGTCTCCGTCTGCCACCACGTATCCATGACCGGGCAGCGCTCGCCCCCGATGTACTTGTGATACCACATCCATGCCTCGGGATTGATGGGCTCGCCCACTGTGCCGAGGAGACGCAGGCTCTTGAGATCATGCTTCTGCGGAAGCTCCGGTCCCCAGCGCATGAAGGTGCGGATGGCGGTAGGGGCGGTATGAAAAATCGTCACGCCGTATTTTTCCACGATGCGCCACAAACGGTCTCTGTCGGGCCAATCGGGAGTCCCCTCATACATCACCTGCGTGGCGCCGTTGGCCATTGGCCCATACACAATATGGGTGTGGCCCGTCACCCACCCGATATCCGCGGCACACCAGAAAACGTCGTCCTCTTTCATGTCGAAGATATATTTGTTCGCGAGGTAAACGCCGGTGAGATAGCCGCCCGTTGTGTGAACGATGCCCTTGGGCTTTCCCGTTGTTCCGCTGGTGTAAAGAATGTACAGCATATCTTCACTGTCCATCTGCTCGGGCTCGCACCAAAGGGGCGCGTCCACCATCAATTCATGCCACCAGTGATCGCGCTTCGCCTGCATCTGAGCGCCGGCGGCGTCGCCCACGCGTTTGACAACGATCACATGTTCAATTGAGGGAGCGGCTTGCAAGGATTCATCGGCGTTTCGCTTGAGGGGCACCACGGCGCCCCGGCGGTAGCCGGCGTCCGCGGTAATCAACACCTTGGCTTTGGCGTCGTTGATCCGGTCGCGCAAAGACTCCGCGCTGAATCCGCCAAAGACCACGCTGTGCGGGGCGCCGATGCGATTGCAAGCATGCATCGCGATGACAAGCTCCGGGATCATCCCCATGTATATCGCGACCCGATCTCCTCGCTTCACCCCGAGATTTTTTAGAACATTGGCGCACTTGTTGACCTCCCGCCACATGTCTCTGTAAGTGAGCACCCGCCCGTCTCCCGGCTCCCCCTCCCAAATGATTGCCGCTTTGTTTTTGCGCACTCCCTTCACGTGCCGGTCCAGGCAGTTATACGACGCGTTGATCTTCCCGCCGATAAACCACTTGGCCCACGGACAATCCCACTCAAGCACTTTGTCCCACGGCTTGAACCAATCGAGTTCCTTCGCTCCTTCGGCCCAAAAAGCTTCCGGGTCTTTCTTGGCCTTTGCGAAAACTCGGGTACTTTTCACGTGCGCTGTTTTCTTGAACGAATCCGGGGGAGGGAACGTTCTTCCTTCTTCGAGCAAAACTTCAATCGCCTTGTCTGCCATGGTTGATCCTCCTAGTAAGGCGCTCGCCTTGAACTTCACAGATTTTGAAAACGAACAGAATCTTATTCAAGCATGGCTAAAGAGGCAAGCGGGTTCGCTAAATGAATCCGGCTATCGTATTGTTTTTGGACTTGTTGAGAGATGGGATACCGGGCCAGCGCGGGCCAAACCGAAGATCGGCGCAACGGCATTCTGACGTTCGTATGCGTTGGAATCTTTAACCGCTAGAGACGCACCGGTGCCCTCAGCCGAACCGCAGGAACGAATGGGTTCGCTATGCGCAGGAGCACGGTCAGACTTTTATTTCGTGACACTTTTATTTTGAATTTTGACTCCAAGCAGCATGAAAGCGTAAAGCACAACGCTCACGCCGGCCATCTCAAAAAATTCTTCGCCCGCAACCGCCCACAAATAAGCCTTATCGGGAGATGCCGATTCGAAATAAAAGCTGAGTATCTCCAGTCCTATCCCGCCGATTCCGAACAGTGCCATCCCAATCGCAACGAACATAGCTTCTCGGCGAAAGTTGCTCCAGATCAAAAAAAGCGGCCGATAGCCTACGAGAACAAGAGCGAGTCCAATGACAATGTAAGGTATGATCCAGGCCCCATGGTTTCCCGTAAAGGTTAGGGGCAGCAGCCACTCGAGATTGAGTCTTCTCGCAGAGTCGGTTATTTTTTCATGAACGGCGGCCGTCTCGTCCATTGATAGAAACATAAACCCGAGCCCGAGAAGAAATAGGTAAGCTTTCAACTGTTTCGCGCTTCGCGCGATCAGGATTAGCAAAAGACCTACGGCAAAAAGCTGAAGCGAGGAAAACCAGGTCGGGATCGAGGTCTCCCGGTCAACGTCCAATAACACCGGAATGGGACCCCACCGGAATTCCGGCAGGATGATGCGAACCAGGCAATAGCTCATCACGAAAAACATGTCGAGGCCAAGCAGGAAAAACAGCACGCGCTTGGCATCGGCTTCGGAGTAGCTAATGTGGAATTTGAAGCCGGAGCTCATACAGGATTCGAAGCGAATGCTGCAGACGTAACCTCAGCGTTCAACGATGCGCCGCTCGCCGGGAGTCCATAAAACCCGACCAAAACCCATTGGCTCTCCACGATAGCTTGACTCGTTCACACCCAAATTGGACCCATCGATAGGAAAAGACAAGGAGGTCTCCCCTGCGTCACCCCTGCGTCTGATTCTGTTGCCCCGGACAACGACGTCGTGTCCTGGGGCTGCTTGGGGGAGGAAAAACTAGAGATTTGTCCTCGACGGATCGGGGAAGGACACAAAGAAAGTGCTATGCGATCGAAGACCAGCGGTTTTTGAGGCTAACCCATTGCAGAAGGAACTGGATCGATTGCTAAAGCTTATCCGGGCATTGAAGTCTGACCGATGTTGCCGGCCCGAGCAGAAAAAATTGGCGCAGCCATTACTGCTGAGACACGAACGTCACCGGGAGGTCTGTCGTCTTTAATTTCACGATATGGTACGGCTGGGTCAGGGCGCCGGTAACCATGGCGCCTGCAGGGGGCCTGGTTTCGCGGAAGGTCACCCGCAGCTCGCGCTTGGCGGTGTCTTCTTCAATTTTTACAATTGCTATTCCGTGTCCCCCGCTCGGCTTCTCGCCTGAGAATGCAACCACGATCATCTCTCTCTCGAAATCGACCAAAGGAACTGGCTTCGGCGGGGTTGTTATCGACTCATGGGTCTCCCAGAGCTCCCGCCACTCTTTTTCTGTCTTGAGAGCGAGGAGCTTTCGTCCTCGGACACCGCTGTTGAAGCCTTTGTCGACGGTAACAAACGGCACGTCACTCGTTTTCTGCTGACCGTAGCCAGGTTGAGAGAACCCACACGCAGCTAGACTGAAGCATATAGCCGCTGCGGTCATAGCAACGATTCGAGACAGCCTCAAATACGTAAAATTGTCCAGAGTGAATTTGTTAAAGGAAATCAGGATCGTAGAAGGATATCCGTTTTTGTCTCCTTTATCTACTTTTGGTTTGCTAGATTCGGAGCCCTTCGACGAGTCTCAGGGCGAACGGAGTCTGGTTATCTTGAGGACCCCTTCTTACGCACTTGAAATCCTGCAGCCGTTCCTTTTTTCATTTGTCGTCTTACCATTCTTAGTTTATGGCTTTTGAATTTTCGGTTTCTATTTTTTACCTTTGCCCTTCCCTTTTACTTCTTTTTCTTACCAATCTTCCTTCTCAAATCGCATTCCGCGCGCTTCGGCGGCGTACTTGATGTCTTCCATGGACCACGGATTGCCGCAGGTGATAACTACGGTTTCGGCGGGCTTCCATCGGTCTTGTAGAGCCGCGCGCGAAAAGCGCTTGGGCAAAGTCGGTCTGATCGTCCTTTCCAAGGCTGACTTGGCTTTGGAAGTGTCTCCCCCTTTTGCGGAAATCTCTTCCAGATCCTGTTCTTCTTTGAGCGGCAACCCCAAAAGATAGCGAAGCACGTTGTTAGCGCGGCCTGTTCCTACCTTGGGATCATCGATATCCCGTTGCGTCGGGCGGCTCACCGTCGGAACGTACGTAAAATCAAACCGCCGCGCTGCTTCGATGTCCAGCAGATCCTGATAGTAATCGAGCTCCTCGTAGGTCCGGTTGGTGTGCAGCAACGTGTATTTGACGGAATCGACCTTGCCCGAGGCGGCCTCATGGTCGATCTGGTTGATCATGGAGATGAACGGCGCCAGCCCGGTTCCCGTGCCGACGAGAATTACATCCTGCAATCCCGCCGC
>JBOHVR010000154.1:0-4444 GCA_050735755.1 Binatia bacterium | reverse complement strand
GGAGAATACTAGGGCTTCCAATGAAACAAATTTGCTTCGTATGTCAAATCTTCAACTGCGAGAACCGCGGCTCCGCACAAATCATGAATGAACTGGCTAATCAGGTAACTGAGCGAGCTCTCGATGTAGAAGTGAAACCTTACGCCTGCTTCGGCGGGTGCCAAGATGGACCGAATATCGTCGTCTACCCGCAGAAGAATTGGTATGCCGGCGTCAAATCGGAAGATCTGCCGGAGATCGTGGAGTCGCTTGCGGGCGGACCGGCGGTCGCCCGGCTCGACACGATCAACCCTCGTTTGAAAGAGCTGGTATACGCCCTGCTGGACGCCGGCGTGACCTAGAAACAATCGCCGCCCCGGCCATCTAATACAAGATCCAAGACTTGACCGTAACCTTGTTGTCCTAACCTTGTTCTCAGTCACAACAAGATTGTCATTCGGAGACGAAGCCGAATCTTTCGACACCATGCTTCGCATTCGACAGCGCGCCGGCTTTAAAGTATGCTCGAAATTGTATGAATGATCTCGCCCGCGCCTCGCACGCCGTGCGCGGTTACTGCGCGCTTTGCACGGCCCACTGCGCCGCCATCGCAACCGTAACGGGCGGGAAGGTAGTGCGGCTGGACGCCGACCCCGATCACCCCAACGGCGGCGTTTTTTGTATCAAGGGCAAGGCCGCGCCGGAGCTGGTCTATCATCCCGACCGGCTCAACTTTCCCCTGAAGCGCACGCGCCCGAAGAACGATTCCGATCCCGGATGGAAGAGAATCAGTTGGGACGAAGCGTTGGACGGCATCGCGGAGCGGTTGAATTTTGTCCGCGAAGCTTATGGTCCTCGCGCCGTGGCGCTGGCGAAAGGGACGGGGGGCGGAACTTCGGTTTCCGATGCGGAGCGCTGGTTGTCGCGCTTTATCAATCGCTTCGGAAGTCCCAATTGGGTTTCGACAACCCACGTCTGTAATTGGCACAAGGATACCGGTTTCACTTACACGTTCGGGGTCGAGCTCCCTACGCCCGACGTGGCGCACAGCAACGCCTTTCTTCTCTGGGGCCATAACCCAAGCTCCACTTCGTTGATTCTCGCTCATGATATCGTTGCGGCGCGCAAGCGCGGCATGAAAATCGTCGCGGTGGATCCACGCCGGGTTGGGATCGCGGGGCAGGCGGACGTGCTGCTTCAAGTGCGGCCCGGCGCTGACGGCGCCCTCGCCCTGGCGATGATCGACGTCGTGATAACGGACAGGCTTTACGACGAAACCTTCGTTCGCCAATGGACAAACGCTCCTTTCCTCGTCCGTACGGATAACGGAAATGCTTTGACGGAATCGGATCTGACTGCGAGCGGATCGCCGCAAAGATTCGTCGCGTGGGACGAGGCCGGCGGGACTCCGGTTGTGTACGATCCTTCAGCCGGAAATTTCGCAACGCAATTGGTGCGGCCGGCGATTTTGGGCGAGTACCGAATAAAAGCCCAAGACGGCAGTGAAATCCTCTGCCGGCCGATATTCGCCGAGCTTGCCAAGCTCGCCGCGCGCTACAGTCCGGAGGCGTCCGCTGCGATTACTTACGTGCCCGCCGTGAAAGTTAGACAAGCGGCGCGGTTGCTGGCCGAGAATCGCCCGATCAGCATGTATATGTACAACGGCGTCGGGCAGCACACCAATGCCACCCAAACGAACCGCGCCATCGCGGTGCTTTACGCGCTTCTCGGTGATTTCGATCGGCCCGGCGGCAACGTCGTGTTCCCCAAGGCGCCCGTGAATGCGGTTTCAGGCAAAGAGTTTTTGCCCAAGGAAGCCGCGGAGCAAAGAATCGGACGCGAGCGCAAACCGCTCGGGCCGCCGGCGAAACCGGGCAACTGCGCAGCTTACGATATTTTCACCGCAATTCTTGAGGACCGCCCTTATCCGGTCAAGGCGCTTTTGAATTTCGGCTCCAACACAGTGATGTCCACCGGGGATTCGGAGCGGGCGCGAACCGCGTTTCGCGCGGTGGATTTTGCCGTGGCGGCAGAGTTGTTCATGACGCCGACGGCCGAGCTCTGCGATTATGTGCTGCCGGCCACGAGCTTTCTCGAAATGGCAAATTTGACAACGGACTTCAAACACCGGCCGCAAGGCAGACTTCATCTGCAATATCGTCCGGCGGTGGTTCCGCCGCTGGCGGAACGGCGCTCCGATACCTGGATCATTTTTGAATTAGCCAAGCGGTTAGGCTTCGGTCGCGACTTCTGGGATGGCGACATCGAAGCCGCCTATGAGTATGAGCTGGCGACCACCGCCCTGTCATTGAATCAAGTCAAAGCGTCCGCCGGAGGAATCACGCTGCCGGCTCCGCCGCGCTACCGAAAATATTCGGCGCCGGCCGAAAAAGGCGCGCCGCGCGGCTTTAACACGCCGGATAAAAAAGTGGAGCTTTACTCGCACAGTTTTGCCGCGCACGGCTTCCCGCCGCTGCCGCAATACGAGGAACCGCTGATAAGTCCTGTGAGCCGGCCTGATATCGCCGCCGAGTATCCGCTCGTCCTGACCAACGCAAAGCTCACCACTTACATTCACAGCCAGCTTCGCGGTCTTTCCAGCCTGCGCAAAGCCTCTCCCGAACCGACCGCCGATATTCACCCGGATACGGCAAAACCCTACGGTATCAAGGACAAAGAGTGGATGATTGTAGAAAGCCCGCGCGGTTCGATTCGGGCTAAAGCGCGAGTCACGGACGCCATCACACCCGGCGTCGTCTGTTGCCAGCACGGATGGTGGCAGGACTGCAAAGATCTCAAACTTTCCGGCTACGATGCGTACGGAAAAGCATCGGCCAATCCAAGCTTGCTTATCGGGTCGGACCTCGCCGATCCCATCAGCGGCTCGCTGCCCCATCGGTCCTATCTCTGCCGCGTGCGACCGGCGGAGTGACCTCATCGCGCCCTGCGAATCCTACGCGGAACGGCACTCTTAATACGACCTCACCACGAAGCGCACGAAGGACACGAGGGCATGCCTTTCGCGCTTTGCGCGGAACCCATTTGTTCCTTCGTGCTCTTCGCGATCTCCGTGGTTAAATATCCGCCTCGATTTTGCTTGCGGCTTTGCCGCGCTAGGGCCTTCGTGGTGAAATATCCGTCTGGATTTGGTTGCGCCTTTGCCGCGCTGGGTACCGCGGTTTATGGGTGGAGGGCAGGCCGTCTCCGGTCCCGACCTCTATTGGGGGGCTTTCAAAAACCCCGTGCCGAGAATCTGCGCGCCCCTTCAGAAACGCTTCATAGTCGTTATCCTCAAGAAATATCCTCCGCTTGTGGTTGCCGCCGCCATCCCATGGTAGAGCGCACCCGTGCGCATGCACTGGAGGATGGCGATGCCGGTTATCACGTGATCGGACTTGGACAGTCTGACCCGCTGCCTTCTCCACCGAAACGTTCTTGTGCATCGTCTGATTATTGTATATACATAATTGATGTTCGACTGGGATCCCCGAAAGGCAAGCAGCAACGAGCTGAAGCACGGGGTGTCTTTCGAAGAAGCTGCCACGGCTTTCCTGATCCAGAAGGCCTAGGCTAGCAGGTTGTTGATGAAAAACCCTTTCGGAGTCCTTCGACGGGGCTCAGGACGAACGGAGGGGACTCGATATTGTTGATGATTTTCCGTTCATGGTGAGGCTCTCGAAGCATTCTTAATCTTTTTTCAACCTGCTAGACGATGATGATCTGGAACACTCCGAGAGTGAATCTCGCCGCTTGCGGCTGGCCAAAAGCAGTTTGGGCAGGGTCCTCGTTGTAGCCTATATAATAAGGAGACAAAACGATGAAGAAGTCACACGGATTATCAGCGCGCGGCGTGCGAGCCGGAAAGAAAGAAAAAGGTATGAAGTCGAGGAAGATTAACTTTTCGGATATTCCGGAACTTTCCGACAAGCAGCTTTCGCGTATGCGTCGAGTCGGCAGGCCGACCGTGGGTGATGAACCGAGAAAGCTCATCGCGATTCGTCTGGATGCAAAGGTCTTGGGGTGGTTGCGGAAGACTGCCGAGAAAAAGGGGTTGCCTTACCAGTCACTTGTCAACGAAATTTTGGCCGAAGAGATGAGAAAAGCGAGTTAGCGAAGCCACTCGTCCGAACACAATGAAGTCGTAAAAGCCTGACTCCGTGGCTGTGATCCAAGAGCGGTTGGAAGACAGGGTCGTTAAGATGTCCAGGGTCTACGACTCAACTTTCTTAGTGTTTGTTAAGCGCGACGCAACGGAACTGGGGTTCCGTGGTCAAAGAGACCTCCCTGGCGGGAGATCCGCGGTCACGCCACAGCGAGACTGCGTTCCGCGGGACGCAGGACAAGCTCCGCCTGTTCACGCGTCACGCCGTGGAACCAGTCCAGAAAATCATCAACTCGCGCGCCGTCTTCGTCGGCGGCGCGCGCAGGTGCAAGGGAGGTTCACGGCAGGGCGGCAACGCCGAGC